>JAHHLP010000223.1 GCA_018679295.1 Rhodothermia bacterium | reverse complement strand
CTCCACAGCATACACGTGAAACTCTGAGACCGCATCGGCAACAGCTGTGGTCATTGTGCGATCGACGCAGCACACCAGACCGTTGTACTTATTGGTATGTATCGTGGCAAACACCTGGTCCGGGCTTGACCCGACATGCTCCATGATGTCGATCTCTCCATTGTCGGGCCACCCGCCGTCGCTGTATGACTCTGTCGAGTGGAGGAGCCAGAAGGCGCTCCATGTACCTCGCCCGCCTGGCAATTTCATTCGAGCCTCGAAGCGACCATAGGTCCAATCGGCGATACCTTCCGTCTTGAGTCGGGCCGATGTATAACCCTGCCCGCCGAAGTCCTCCTTTCGTGCCTCGGTCACCAGGCTCCCGCCTTCTACACGAGCGTTTTCAGAGCGGTCCGTGTAATACTGCGCCTCCTCGTTGCCCCACCCGCAGCCAGCCGCCGTATCGCAACCGTCACCGATGTCGAACGACCACCTGGACGGATCCGGCGACCCGGGTGCGTCGAACTCGTCGGCCCACACCGGTTCCGGGTCCCACGTTTGGGCAAGTGCAGAGATAGTCAGAGATGACGTAAAGAAGATCGCGACAATCATGACAATGGTCAGGCGAAGGGCCGCCACCCCCGCCGCTACAGGCGCACGCCTCGGCTGCATGCCCACAGCTGGTCTTCCTGGTTCCGTTCTCATTGGCTGTGGTCTCCTTACTCGGCTTCCTTTCAATGCAAACGCGATCATCTATCAGTCACCCGGCCAGTGTTCTGGACCGAATTCAACTTCGAGGGTCACGACTGCTCCGGAGCGCGAAAAGATTTCTTGACTGAGGTCCATCGGCAGTCGCAATCCTTCTTCCTCCACGACTCCGCCTCCGTCCCCGGATATGCGAATGCGCGACCTGGCTCCGGCGCGGTAGACGACGGGTACCTGACAGTACGTGAACGCCATCTCGCCAGACTGGATTTCAAGCTCTCGCCACGCTCCTGAGGGATCGACATATACGAATGTCAAGGTTTCCGCTGCAATTTCGGAGGGTCGAAGCAGCGCCGGATCGAACGATACGCACCCGTCTTCCACACGGACCCCCAGTTCGATCCATCTGCAGAGAATGTCCTCCTTCACCTGACCCGTCATACCCGGCTGTTTGGCGCCCGCGTGAGCAGGAGTATGCGAATAGGCATCCGTCGGAAACGCTCCGTAAAGACCGGGGTCCTTATTGAGTCCAATCCCCGCCCTCGTGCTGTAGTAGTACTCCTTGAGCTGGCCGACCGTAGTCGGGTCTGAGCCTTCTTGCAGCGATCGGACGTACGTCTCTCCTACGGCAAGGACGAGCTTGGACACCATGTGCCAATAGATGCAGCCCAGACCTTCGTAACCGAAAAATGTGCCCGATCGCCCGGTGTAGGACCGGTGGTCAAATACGCGTTCGAACACGTCGAGAACGCCCTGCCGACCGTTGTCCACTTCTTCGCGACTCCAACCAGAATTCGGGAGGCGGTCGAGTGCATCATTAAGGTCATATCGGTTGCGGAAGGCACCGTTGAAGTGATACTGTCCGTCTTCGTCACGCGTGAGCACGCTCGTGTCGCCGCCAGCGACAAGCTTCGAAAGAAGCGTTGATCCGTGCACGGCGTCGTCGGGCACGATATTCTTTTCCACAAAACGGGGCAGTTCGCGATCGGGGTAGAGCAGATAGCTGTACTGGTCCTCGCGAAAAAGGGCACTTTGCTCTAGGGCTTTCAGGACCTCGCAGGAATCCTCCGGCGACAGAAGTCCGCTGCTGAGGACAGCAACCTGGCCCTCAAGCATCTCATACAGGCGCGCTACGGAGATGCCGTCCGCTTCCACCCGCATCAGGTTGTACGCGTGATACAGACCGTCCGAACGACGATTGCTTTGAATGGAGTGGTCGGTCCATTCCAACGACAAGTCGATGAACTTCAGAATGTCGTCCCGACCCAACGACCTTCTTTCGCTATTCATCCCCCGATAAACCGCCTTTCGATACCGACTGCCGGCCTCACCGAGCGCGTCGAGGACCCGTTTTCGGTCTTGGTCACCGATTTGGTTGCCGACTAGTGAACGCGACGACTCGAGAGCATTTGTCACATCGGCAAGGAATTCCGCCAGCGATGCACCAACGTGTACCTCATCCCAGCCAACCGACTTGATCAGACCGCCCAGGAAACTCTGGAATCGACGCAAATAGCATAGAGTGACCATGGAGACGCCGTAACCGACCAACGCATTGTTGGCATCATTCCACTCCGGGCGTTGCGTGTTCATCCAGATCCCGGCTTCCGGTATGAAGTTCGAGTACTTCGTCAGGACGGAAACGAGAATTTTCTCGAGCAGATTGGCCCGATGGATGCTGCCCTCCCCGTCCCAGACCAGCCGTCCGTCCGCACCCACCTCAGCGACGCGATCTCCAATGACGCGTGCCAGTTGGCCGTCGAAGTCGATGGTTGAATGCGGATCCTGAAGAAGACTCTGGTAGTCACGGATTCGGTAGGGTACGTTGGCATAGACGAAATCATCCGCCGTGAGCATTCTCTCGAGTTCGTCAGGATGGTATCGCTCGGAGATTTCGAGAAGCTTCAGTAGGTAAACAATCTGGTGGTCTCCCCAGTAACCGATAAACGACCATGGGTCGTCCGGGTCTTCCTCCTCCCAATCGATTCCGCCGCTGGTAATTCGATACGGGTTGTAGCCGTCGGGCGTCGAAGCATTTACAAACTTCGAGATAATACCGGCCGTGAACTCGGGGAAGGAAATGAGTAAGGCTTCCCAATTCTGGAAAATGTCACGCCAGTTTCCTTCATAGTTAAGCGTCCGGACTCCGTTTTCATCCT
Source organism: Rhodothermia bacterium (assembly GCA_018679295.1). Lineage (GTDB taxonomy): Bacteria > Bacteroidota > Rhodothermia > Rhodothermales > JABDKH01 > JAHHLP01. Next base: position 1,230 of record JAHHLP010000223.1, on the reverse strand, counting down.
TGACGTCAATGCTGAAATCATTCCAGGGACGGCTTGGGTCTCCATGTCGACGACTGAAAGTGAGCGGAAGGTATTCGTAGCAAAGTCTCACAAGGTCCGGATCACCGTTAGCGTGCGCGGCCGCCAGGAGCTCCTTGAGTTCGATCGGGGATGTGAGGTCGTCCAGAAACGTTCTTTGTGCTGCGCGCACCTCGCGATTATGCCGCCCGATAAAGGAGATCAGATCGTCCGTTCCGACGCGATAACCGTCTGCGAAGATGCCGCCACGCATGACGTTGAAGAGCACGTTGGAGAAGTGTCTTACTACCGACACCTCGTCGGCACTCATCTGTAGGCCGTCCGCGGCCGCGACGATCTGTACCAACCTGTCCGTACCCTCCGCAATGTCGTTCACCAAAGCGTCACGCAACTCGCGCGGGCGTTGAAGAGCCTTGCGAAGAGCCGCCACTTCCGCGGGACCCTGATCGACATCTGCAACCACATACCATTCGTGCTTCTCACCGCCCGACAAATCGAGTTCCGCCGAAACGAAGTACGCACCGCGCTCCGCCCGAACATCGATCTCATCGTCAAGTGATTCACCTCGGCGGAAGCGGTCCACCTGACGGGAGGAAAGCAGGTATTGCGGTTCGTCAAGACCGACGGACCAGACCGTTGTGGCCTTGAGAGCTTCGCTCGGCTCAGGCCTGTCGACCGGAATAGAACTCAAGAGAAATAACCCAAGCCCCGACTCCTGCAGGAGTTCATTCTTCTTATAGGCATCGAGCAAGTTGCTACGAATCGTCTGCAGCAGACGATCTGTGCCGTACGGAAGAAGGTTTTGAATGCCATCCAGCACCCGGGCGGACCGGGCCGCCCCGGTTGTCTTCTCCAAAGAGGATTTCCGCACAAATCCAAAGCGATCGCACGTTGTCCATAAAGTCCGGAAGCGCAGGCCCAAGTCGCTGTTGACCTCTTCAAAGACAAGCTTGTTGCCGCCCTTGTTCTTGTACAGGTTGCGGCGGAGATCATGCAGTCCGTCGCACGCATAGCGGAACGGCTCCCAGAGGTGCGTGCGGTCACCGCTTTCAACAAGAAACGCAGTGCGTCCGCCCGTAATACCCTGGGAGTCATGGATCTTATCTACTGTGTAGTAGGGAAAGAGGGCGTGTTCGGGGTTTCTCCGGCCGGCCGTCAAGGCTCCATTGCTCGAAATGAACAACCATTGATCGGAGCTGCTAACGATTGACA
>JAHHLP010000191.1 GCA_018679295.1 Rhodothermia bacterium | reverse complement strand
CTCATTGCCAACAAGGTCATCTGCAGCAGCGACGGCGGCAGGCCCCACATGAACAGCGCCGGCAGCGTAAATATCACGCCACTGGCGACCGAACTCGATGCCGATCCGACTGTTTGGGACAGATTGGCCTCAAGTATGCTCGATCCAATCCCCGCAGCTTGAAGCGCCCTGAACAGCGCGACTGTCAGAACGGCAACGGGGATGGAGGTAGAAATCGTCAGACCAACCCTGAGGCCCAGATACGCGTTGGCCGCCCCGAAAAGAATGCCAAAGACGATGCCGGCAGCGATGGCCTTGACCGTAAACTCGGTGAGGCTTTGTTGCGGAGCAACGTACGGCGGGTATTCCTGATCGGGCCCCAGCTCTTCGTAGGCAAGCGGACTGAGGCCCTTCTTTTCGGTTTCGGACATAGATAATCGTGAGAGTCGCGCGACCAAAACCTACCGCGCCCGAAGGGACGAATCAAATCGGACGCCGATCGCCCCCGGCGAAATAGAAGTACGTCCTCTAATAGGTCAGCCCGAACCCGAACTCGAACAGAGGGTCGTAGTCTTCGTCACCCACATTTATCGGGTGCTGATCCGCACTGCGCGGCCAGGTATACGACAGCTTGCCGGTCGGCGCGTGGTCACCAAACAAAACGTCAGCAACACCTTGGCCTTCCGAGCCAGGCAGCCACGCCGCAACAAATGCATTGCTGGACTCCAACTCCTCGTTGACTATCATCGGGCGGCCCGAAAGAAGGACCGTCACGACCGGCGACGCGGACGCCGCAGCCCGCGAAAGGGTCTCGATGTCTTCAGGAGGCAATCGTAATTCGAGGTCGTCGCCAAAGAACTCCGCGTACGGCCGTTCACCCACCACCACAATGACAACGTCGGCCCCTTCCGAACCGGTCCCGTCTACAGAATGCGTCACCTCGACCTCGCCCGCTGCCTCACGAATTCCATCTAGAATCGTGGTTCCGGTTGTAATTGCTCCGAGGGCGCCCTGCCAGTCGATCGTCCACCCGCCGCTCTGCATCCCGATGTCGTTGGAGCCGCTCCCCGTCACATGGATCCGCGTGAGGTCTCGAGATAGCGGTAGCACACCATCATTCTTGAGAAGCACGAGGGACTCGCGAACCGCTTGCCGCGCAACCTCGCGATGCTCCGTCGAACCAAAGGCGTCCTCGAGCCGCTCGTCCGCCATCGGCGACCAGCCCTCCTCGAAAAGCCCCGAGGCGAATTTGACGCGCAGAATCCTTCGCACAGCATCATCGATCCGATCCATCGAAATCGATCCCTCCTCTACCGCCTCCTTCAATAGCGTGAAGAACGTCTCGTACTCGGCCGGCACCATGACCATATCCATTCCAGCATTAATGGACTCGATGATGTCGCTCTTGTAGTCGCCGGGCAACTCGTCGATAGCTGCGAAATCAGAAATCAAGAAACCCTCGAATCCAAGCTCCTCCTTCACGATCTCGGTGAGCAGACGACGACTTCCACTCGCCTTGACGCCGTTCCAGCTGCTGTAGGACGGCATGATCGTACCGACCCCTTCCGCGATCGTCGTCACGTAGCCCTCCATGTGTACGCGCCGCAGCTCCTCTTCCGTCATCCGCGTGTCGCCGCGATCGAACGGGTAGTCTATGCCGGCATTCGTCAGGCCCGTTCCCAAAGCCGTCCCGCCATCGCCCACGAAATGTTTGGAGCAAGCAAGGACTCGTTCGGGCGCTCCGGGGTCGGCACCCTGAAGACCCCTTACGGCTGCAGCACCGAGTTCTGCAACGAGACCCGGCTCCTCCGCGAATCCCTCGTAGGTTCTGCCCCAACGGTCGTCTCGAGGCACGGCCACACACGGAGCAAAATCCCAGTTGATGCCGGTCGCCTTGACCTCGAGCGCCGTAATTCGGGAGATCTCCTCAACGAGATCTGCATTTCGTGTAGCTCCGAGTCCGATGTTGTGGGGAAAGACAACGGCGCCGATGACGTTCGAGTGACCGTGCACGGCATCGACGCCGTAAAGCAAGGGTATTCCGAGCCTCGTCTCCAGTGCCTTCGCCTGGTAGCGCTCGTACATCGCACGCCAGTCCTCGAGGCTGTTTGTCGCTGGGTCGGAGCCACCCCCGCTAAGAAGGGAGCCCATGTAGTATTTTGAGATGTCGTCTACGTCGTCAAGGAACTCCTGGTCGGCCTGCGTCATCTGGCCGACCTTCTCCTCGAGTGTCATCTGCGCCAGCAGCGTATCCACGCGAGAATCGAATGAAACATAAAGCTGCTGTCCTGTGGGCGGACCATCGTCGCCGGCTGAGTCCGAATCCACGCAAGAGGCTGAGATCATCGCAAGTACAAACAGTGCGCTGATGATACGCATGTGACCTTCCATCCCAACATTCCGGATTAGTTCTTGGGGCTCGAACCACAAACTACATTGACGAAGGCTGATTTTCCTTCTACTCGTGGTCGCGACGCTAATCCGATTTATCTTCATAGTTGCGCGTCTCTCGGTCGGGCGCCCTGTGATCGATTGGGTAAACAGTGACGCCTCTGGACCGATAAGTACACTGGACCAGGCTTATTAGTATCGAAAAGAATTGGATGAAGCAGATTACGCAGGACATCAGCTCCGGTAGCCTCGAACTCGTAGTGGTTCCACCTCCTGTACTGCAGCCAAACGGGGTTCTGGTTGCGACGGCAGCCTCGTTGATCAGCGCCGGTACGGAGAAAATGCTGATTGATCTGGCGCAGAAGAGCCTGGTTGGCAAAGCAAAGGCCAGACCGGACCTCGTGAAACAGGTGATCGACAAGGCGCGGAAAGAGGGGGTAATGAACACCTATCGAAATGTGCGATCCAAAATGGACCGACCGATGCCCCTCGGCTATTCAGCGGCAGGTACGGTTCTAGAGGTCGGCAGCGCTGTCCGCGGTATCTCTCCGGGAGATCGAGTGGCGATTGCTGGAGCCGGATACGCAAATCACGCGTCAGTCAACTACGTGCCGTCAAACCTGGTGGCTCGGATGCCGGACGGAGTGTCGTTTGACGACGCCGCGTACACGACAGTCGCAAGCATCGCGCTGCAAGGAGTCCGGCTAGCGGCGCCAGCCGTCGGCGAGTCGGTGGCTGTCATAGGCCTCGGGCTGATAGGCCTGATTACGATACAAATATTAAGGGCCAATGGGTGCAAGGTCATCGGAATCGACATCGATTCCGCAAAGATCGAACGGGGCAAGGAGTTGGGGATGGATGCGGGAGTCGTTTCGTCATCCGAGGAACTGGAGCCGCTCGTCGACTCCCTCACTTCCGGACACGGAGTCGACTACACAATCATTACTGCGTCCACCAAGAGCAACGGACCTATCGAAATGGCGGGTGAGATCACACGCCGAAAAGGAGACGTCGTCGTGGTCGGAGCCGTTGGGATGGACGTACCCCGCAACATCTATTACCACAAAGAGATTACCCTCCAGGTCTCGATGTCGTACGGGCCGGGTCGCTACGATCCAGCTTATGAGGAACGCGGCATCGACTACCCATACGACTACGTACGATGGACCGAGCAGCGCAACATGGAGGCAGTGCTGGACCTGATCGCGGCTGGGTATCTCGACGTGGACGCATTGACGACACACCGTTTCGACTTCGACCGCGCGCTTGAAGCCTACGAACTCATACAAACCGGGTCGGAGCCGTTCGTCGGTGTATTGCTTCAGTACGGCGAGTCCGAGCCGCAGGCAAAGACCAGCGTCCGGTTGGCAGATGACCTGAAGCCCAAGGTTGAGACCAAGGACACTCTCAGGGTAGGCTTTGCAGGAGCCGGCAATTACGCCCAACTGCATCTCCTGCCGCGTCTCAAGAAGAACGAGAACGTTCATCTTGCCGGACTCGTGACGGCCACCGGAATCAGCGCCCGAAAAGCGGGTGAGAAGTTTGGTTTCGAATCATGTTCTACAGACTTTGATGACCTCCTGGGGGATGCAACCGATGCCATCTTTGTGGCAACGAGGCACAGTACCCATGCCGACCTCGTCCTTCGATCTCTCAAGGCCGGCAAGAGCGTGTTTGTAGAAAAGCCGATGGTTGTCAACGAGCGCGAGCTGGGTGAGATCACGGAAGCCTACGAGACTTCAATTGTGTCGGTACCAGCCGCGGTAATGGTCGGACTAAATCGAAGGTTTTCCCCGTACATAGCCAGGATTCGCGATGCGCTGATCCCCTCTGAGCCGCGCCACATGCTGTATCGCGTCAACAGCGGACCAATCCCGCTTGACTCTTGGGTGTACGACCCGGATGAGGGGGGTGGAATGCTCGTTGGCGAGATGTGCCACTTCATCGACGTGATGCGCTCTCTTGCGGGCGCGGCACCGATTTCGGTGTTTGCAACATCAATAGACACCACTCGCGACGACATTGAGACGAGAGACAACATTTCCGTATCCATCGCATTCGCAGACGGCTCCGTTGGCACCCTGGTTTACAACACGGTGGGAGACAAGACAGCACCGAAGGAACGCCTGGAGGTCTTCTCCAGTGGGACGACGGCGTTGCTCGATGATTACTCGAAGGTGGAGATATACCGGTCCGGCAAGCGGACGAAATGGAGTTCGATGGGACAGGACAAAGGGCAGGAGTCGATGATCGAGGAGACGGTGCGAATGTTCAGATCAGAGGGTAGAAGCCCGATACCGTTCGAGCAGCTCGTAGAGGTGATGCAGGTTGTGTTTGGCGCTGCGCGCTCGCTGGCCACGGGTGCACCCATCGATCTTTCTAACGTCGGTTTCGACGTGAAAGCGAGTACAGACGCATAATCCCATCCTGGCTTTTTGATCGCATGAATAGCCGGAATGCTCGCTTGATGCTTTCGACGCTGCGGCATCTTCGGCCGTGGCAGATACTCGGGCGAGTGTTTGCCCGCGCGAAACCGTTCACGGCAGCACATGCTGTGCCGGAAGGGCTCACAGGAGAGCTTGACCCCAGGCAGCCCTTCTCCTTTCACGATCCGTGGAATACCGCCGACAACATCAGATCCGGGAGATTTTGTTTCCTCGACCGAGAAATCGAACTGGGAAATCCGGTCAATTGGCGTCCACAAGAAGCGCCACTTCTCTGGCAATTCAACCTTCACTACTTCAACTACCTTCATCTGCTTGAAAGTGCGGAGCAGGTTCTTTTGTGCCGATCCTGGATCGAAGCAAATGAACCCGGTCAACAACCAGGGTGGCATCCCTACCCGACCTCTCTCAGGATAGCCAACTGGTGCAAATGCGGCATCTCCGAACCGCAGGTGCTTAGGAGCCTGTACGTCCAGGCATCATTTCTCGTAAGAAACCTGGAGACGTACGTCTACGGTAATCATCTACTGGAGAACGCGCGTGCTCTGGTCATGGCGGGACAGTTCCTTTCGGGCCACGGCGAGGCACCTAAGTGGCTAAAGAAAGGGTACGACATCTATCGGTCCGAGCTGCAAGAACAAATTCTGCCAGATGGCTTGCACTTTGAGAAGAGCCCGATGTACCACGCGCTTATGCTCGACAACCTTCTTGACGTGATAAGCATTACACCCGATAGCGAACCGGACGGCACGTTACTTAGAGACTTCGCATCGAGGATGAGTGCAGCGTTGCCGGTGCTCGTGCATCCCGATGGCCAGTTGGCCTTGCTCAACGATTCTACGACAGAGATTGCGCCACCGCCAAAAGCTATCCTCGAACGGGCACGCCGACTCGGGATAGAGCCGGAGCACCGAAAAGACCTGCCTTCGTCCGGCTACTATGTGCTGCGCAA
>JAHHLP010000356.1 GCA_018679295.1 Rhodothermia bacterium | reverse complement strand
CCATAGCAAACTTTCGACGGTCATCAGCGATCCTGCCGGGGCGAGGCCGATGAATCCTCACGTATATTCATAGCTTCACCGCGCCCATTCATGCACACAAATCGGATCATATGAGATCTTCTATTCCGGCAATTCTGATCCTCTTGACGCTTCTGTTGTCGGCCTGTCGCACAGCGGACGATACACCGCTCGACGAAATCGCGACCGAGTACGTGCTTCTGTCCCTCCAGCTGAACACACACGACGAAGGTTATGTGGACGCCTATTACGGCGACCCTTCGTGGCGCACGGAGGCCGAGGCGGCACCAGCATCGATTCAGGTGATTCGACAAAGAGCCGACTCCCTGCTAACTGCGTTGGAAGACCTCATCGAGTCGACGGATCAACCGGCCGACCGACAGTTTTCGCGTGCGAGATATCTCGAGCGGCATCTCTCGTCCATGCTGGGCAGGATCGAGATCCTCGAGGGAAAGGAGTTTTCATTCGACGAGGAGGCCCGCACCATCTATGACGCCGAACCCCCGTATTTTACGGATGCTCATTTCGACAGCATCCTAGCCGAGATTAACACGCTACTCCCGGGGTCGGGGTCTCTGGCAGATCGCGTCACTGATCTTCAGAGTGAATTCGTCATTCCGGATGCGCGCCTGGATACCGTTTTTTGGGCAGCTATGGACGAATGTCGCGCTCGCACCGCGCGCCACATCGCGCTGCCGGGGGAAGAGGAGTTCACAGTTGAATACGTTACCGACAAGCCGTGGTCCGGCTACAACTGGTACCAGGGAAATGCCAAGAGCCTGATTCAGGTTAACACGGACGCGGAGATTCGCATCCAACGGGCCATTGACCTCGCCTGTCACGAAGGCTATCCGGGTCATCACGTCCTAAGTCTGCTCAGGGAAAAGCGTTATCTGGAAGACGGCTGGGTCGAGTTCTCGTTGCTGCCGCTGTACGCGCCTATTGCCACGCTCGCCGAGGGCAGCGCGAATTACGGAATTAGGGTCGCATTTCCCGGGCAAGAGCGCGTCGAGTTCGAGAAAGAGGTGCTCTTTCCGCTCGCCGGCCTGGACGCCAGCCGTGCGGACCTCTACTACGATGTCCTCGAACTTACGGCCGGGCTTAGCTACGCACGAAATGAGGCAGCACGCAAGTACCTTTCCGGTGAGTGGGACGTCGACACTACCGTTGATTGGCTGGTTGCGTACCAGTTAACGACGCAAGAGCGTGCGCGCCAGTCAATCCGGTTCATCGACGCCTACCGCGCCTACATTATTAACTACAACTACGGCCAGGATCTCGTCCGGGAGTATATCGAGTCCAACTCCGAGAGCGCCGACGAGGCGTGGGCCCTCTTCGAGGACCTGCTGGAGTCTCCTGCCGTGCCGTCCGATCTGTACTGAGTTTGCGATGACATCGAAGGTTTGTTTGGTGCCGAGATCCCAGGTAGCGATTAGGCGGTTCACTGCGGCTCTCGTTGCCGCCGTCTTCGCAGTTTGCCTATTGCCGCGGTCCGGTGCCGGCCAGAGTCCCGCTCCTAGCGAACCGGCAGTGGATTCGCTCCACGCCATGATCGAAGACGAGTGGACGTTTCGGCTGGCCGAGGATCCCCTGTACGCGACCCTGGTCGGCGAGCACCAGTTCGACAAGATCCTACCGTCGGTTTCGGAGGCGGACTGGCTGCGGCGTCTGCAAAAGTGGCGCGAGTTCCTGGGCCGGCTCGAGGATATTGATCGCTCGGCGCTCGAACTCGAAGACAGGATCAGCTACGACATTCTGGAAACGCAGCTGAAGGATCGAATCGCTGACGTCGGGTTCGGCGCGCATCGGATCCCTATTACCTCCGATGACGGTTTTCATATCCGCTTCGCGTGGCTTCCGAAGAGAATGCCGTTTACGTCCGTGCTTGATTACGAGAACTACATCGATCGTTTGAAGGCGTGGCCGCGGTACGTCAGCCAGCACATCGAGCTGATGCGAGAGGGACTTCGCTCCGGGATGGTTCTTCCGCGGCCGCCGCTGGAGGGCTACGAGGTGACCATAGCATCGCACGTTGTCGACCGGGCCGAGGAGAGCCTGTTCTGGGAGCCCTTTGAGCAGATGCCCGCTTCTTTTTCGCAAGCTGAGCGAGGCCGGCTGCAAGCGGCAGGCCGTACCGCCATTGCGGGGTCCATCGTACCGGGCTACGCAGCGTTTCTGGCGTTCATGACGTCCGAGTATATCCCTGGCGCGCGTCAATCGGTGGGGGCATCAGAGCTGCCGAAAGGAGAGGCCTACTACGATCACCTTGTCCGTCACTTCACCACGCTGGACGTAACGCCAGCGGAGGTTCATCAGCTCGGGCTTGCGGAGGTAGATCGTATTCGCCGGGAGATGGAGGAGGTGATTCAAGAGGTTGGGTTCGAGGGTGACTTCGCAGCTTTTCTCAAGTTTCTCAGAACCGATCCTCAATTCTATCCGACGTCGGGAGAGGAGTATCTTGAGAGAGCGGCATGGATAGCGAAGCAAATGGACGGCCGGCTTCCGAAACTGTTCGGAACGCTTCCGCGATTGCCATACGGGATCGCGCCGGTACCGGATCATCTTGCGCCGAAGTACACAGCGGGACGCTACATCGAGCCGCCGTCGGGCGGTGGCGAGGCAGGGTGGTACTGGGTCAATACATTTAAGCTCGAAAGCCGGCCCCTTTATGCACTCGAGGCCTTAACCTTTCACGAGGCCGTGCCGGGTCACCACCTGCAGATCGCTCTAGCGCAAGAACTCGACTACCTCCCGCCGTTTAGACGCACACTCGTGATCACGGCGTACGAAGAGGGGTGGGGGCTATACGCGGAATGGCTCGGACAGGAGGCCGGCTTCTACCAGGACCCGTTCAGTCGATTTGGGCGCCTCACGTACGAGATGTGGCGGGCGTGCCGTCTCGTGGTAGATACAGGGCTACACGCAATGGGATGGAGCCGGCGGCAGGCAATCGACTATCTGGCAGAGCGAACGGCGCTTTCCATACACGAGGTTACGACGGAGATCGATCGATATATCGCGTGGCCCGGGCAGGCACTCGGCTATAAGATGGGCGAGCTTACCATCCGGCGGCTCCGGGCCGAGGCGGAGCGGGCGCTCGGCGAACGGTTCGATGTGCGCGCGTTTCACGATACCATTCTGCTTCGTGGCGAAGTGCCGCTGGCGGTGATGGAAGAACTCGTCCGCGATTACATCGACCGTACAATGTCGGGCGACTGAAGAATGATCATTTCCAAATTGGAGCGCTTGCCTCACACTCGGCCGTTCGTCTCGCGCTCCGACGACAATATATCCGATGAGGTCAACGAGGTTGAAAACGCAGGCATTGCGTGACTGGTCGCCGCCCGCCGGCTGGCTGGCACTCGAGACGATAGATGCGCATACGGGTGGGGAACCCCTGCGGGTGATCACGGCGGGTTATCCCGTTATCGAAGGCGACGACATGCTTGCGAAGCGTAGGTACCTACGCGCCCGGCTCGATCATCTCCGCAAGGCACTTATGTGGGAGCCCCGCGGTCATGCCGATATGTATGGCTGCCTGATAACAGATGCGGTGTCTGCCGAGGCGCATTTTGGCGTCCTGTTTCTGCACAATGAGGGCTACTCGTCAATGTGCGGTCACGGCATCATCGCCGTGACGAAGATTGTGCTGGAGACGGGCATGTTTGAGATGAAGGCGCCCGTGACGGAGCTGCGCATCGATACGCCTGCAGGGATGGTCACCGCTTACGCGCGGGTGGAGGCCGGCAATGTCAAGACGGTGTACTTCCACAATGTCCCGTCATTCGTAGTGGAGCTGGACGCCGTAGTCGCGGTTCCGGGTCTAGGCGATATTCGGTATGATCTTGCGTTTGGCGGAGCGTACTACGCGTATGTGAACGCTTCCGACGCCGAGGTGGATTTTTCCCGGAGTGGTTTTCGCGAGTTGATAGAGAAGGGGATGGCTATCAAGAAGGCGGTAACCCAGTCCCGCCGCATCCAGCATCCCTTCGACGATGACCTTGGATTTCTCTACGGGACGATCTTCATCGGTCCCGCACGGGACAGCGATGCGCACAGTAGAAACGTTTGTGTATTTGCCGAGGGTGAGGTAGATCGAAGTCCGACCGGCACCGGTGTCAGCGGTCGGGCCGCCATTCATCATGCGCGAGGACAACTTGGCATCAGAGAACCCATCGTGATCGAGAGCATCGTCGGAAGCCGCTTCTCAGTCCAGGTCGTCGAGACAACCAGCTTTGGGCCGTACGATGCAATCGTGCCTGAGGTCGAAGGCCGCGCCTTCATCACCGGCCGCCACCACTTCTATGTAGATCCGGCCGACCCGATGGCCGCGGGGTTTATGCTAAGGTGATGCTTACGCGACCGGAATACTTTCGAAATTGATGGACAGCTCCGTGCTAGTACTGACAGAGGATGACGTTCGGAATCTCCTACCGATGGCCGACGCAATCCGGCTGATGGA
>JAHHLP010000074.1 GCA_018679295.1 Rhodothermia bacterium | reverse complement strand
CGCCTGGCCTGATCCGAGGACAGGGTGGGAAGGCGCTTTCTGTTTTCTTCAGCGGCCGAAAGAGCAACGACCTTCTCCTCGGCCTTTATTGGCGTTTCTGTTCCGGAAGACGAGACGGCAGGCTGGTCACCGCCCGACGAAATCTTCGCCCATGTGTCACGGAGGGTGACGATTCGGTTGAAGACGAGGGCCGATTCTGTGGAATCGACGGGATCCCGCCAGAAATACCCTAGCCGCTCAAACTGGTAGCGTGTTTCCGCCTCATCTCTCAGGACACTCGGCTCGACTCGTCCGAGTTTGATGACCATCGAGTCGGGATTCAGGTGGTTTTTCCAGTCACCGTCTCCCTCTTCGGGATCCGGTACCGCGAATAGGCGATCGTACAAACGAAACTCGGCTGGCACGGAGTGCTCCGCTGAGACCCAATGGAGCGTAGCCTTAACCCGGCGGCCGTCCGGAGCATCTCCGCCGCGGGTCGCCGGATCGTACGAGCATCGCAGTTCCACGACCTCTCCGGTGTCCGGGTCCTTGACGACTTCATCGCACGTGATGAAATACGCATATCGGAGCCTTACCTCCCGGCCTGGTGCGAGGCGAAAGAACTTCTTCGGCGGATCCTCTTGAAAGTCATCTCTCTCGATGTAGATCACCTTGCTGAACGGCACCTTGCGTGCTCCTTCTTTCGGTACGTCGTGCGGCCAGTAGGGCGCATCCAGATCTTCCGATTCATCATCCGGATAGTTCGTGATCACGACACGCAGCGGGTCGACAACGCCCATGACACGAGGCGCCCGATGGTTCAGGTCATTACGAATGCAGTATTCGAGTAGTGCTATTTCGACGCGGCTGTCGGTCCGCACCACTCCAACGCGCTCGCAGAAGTCGCGTATTGATTCAGGCGTAATACCTCTTCGTCGCAGTCCTGCAATGGTGGGCAATCGGGGGTCGTCCCAACCCGCGACACGCCCCCCATCGACCAGCTCAAGCAGCTTCCGCTTGCTCATCACCGTGTAGTCCAGGTTGAGCCGGTTAAACTCATACTGGTACGGTCGCGGCGTATCCCACGCGTTGTCCAACACCCAGTCGTATAGTTCCCGGTTGTTCTCGAACTCGAGCGTACAGATCGAATGTGTGATGTTCTCTATCGCATCCGAGAGCGGGTGCGCAAAGTCGTACATGGGATAGATGCACCAGTCGTCTCCCGTCCGATAGTGATGTGCATGACGGATGCGATACAGCAGCGGGTCGCGCATCTTCATGTTCGGAGACGCCATGTCAATTCTGGCTCTCAGTACGTGCTCGCCGTCTTTGAACTCTCCCGCGCGCATGCGGCGAAACAGGTCGAGGTTTTCCTCCGGCGACCTGGTCCGAAACGGACTGTTTGTACCGGGCTGCGTGACGCTGCCGCGCGTCAGCCGGATCTCGTCGTCGGCCTGGCTGTCGACGTACGCCTTGCCGGTTTCTATCAGATGTTCGGCGCGTTCGTAGAGGGTCTCGAAGTAGTCGGCGGCATGAAAAAGATTGTTGCCCCAGTCGAATCCCAGCCAGTGGACATCATTCTTGATGGCCTCGACGTATTCCGGGTCTTCCGTTTCCGGGTTGGTGTCGTCGAATCTCAGGTGGCACGTGCCATCGAAATCGTCTGCGAGGCCGAAGTTCAGGCAGATCGACTTCGCGTGTCCGATGTGCAGGTAACCGTTCGGCTCCGGCGGAAACCGCGTAACGACGCGCCCCTGGTACTTGTCATCAGCGACATCCTTTTGGATGATAGATCTGATGAAGTTGGGTGCCGATTTCGCGTCGGACGGACGGTCGGTCATTGCAAGCGTGAAGTTGTTCTTTGGGCATTGACCGCCATGATACGTCCGGGGGCTGCGAATATATCCGGGACGTGTTTTGATTTTTGACGAACCGGTTGCCGGGACCCCGAAGTCGCCGTTCGGCTGCTGAACTGGTGTCGTGGAATTGGATCGGGGGGATGGGATAGGAAAACCCCGTATTCCCCCTTTATGGGGGTCAAAATAATCGCCGTGAGACCTCAGCACATAATCCCGATGGGCAGGCGGTCCTGTGGGCATTGTCTTCGTACGATGCCGCAAGCCGCACCTCCACTACAAGAAAAAGGGGCCCCGCAGGATGCGCTGCTGCGGAGCCCCATCTTACACGCCCGACATGCGACCTATTTGATCAGCGTCATCGTTCGTGTTTGCACAGTACCGTCCACAGCCGCTCTGTAGAGGTACAACCCTGAAGCGGCCGGGGCACCCGAAGCGTCTCTACCGTTCCACTCGAACGAATAGGTGCCGACCGGCAGGCTCTGATCTACCAACGTTGCCACCCGCTGTCCCAACAGGTTGTAGACGGCGAGGTTCACAGCACCTGCCTCGTAAACGTTCAATCGTATGGTCGTGGCAGGATTGAACGGATTCGGGTAGTTCTGCCCCAGTTCGAATGCTGACGGTATCTCGGATCCGTCGTCAATCGTGACGGTAGTCGAGCCGCTGTCCTGGTGGAGGGTCACCTTGGAAACGCGCATCTCACCTGACTCGTCGGTCGCCGCACGGATCTCGACGGTCGCCTGAAGATCCTGCGACTGAGTGAGCGTCGTCTGGGTGATTCCGTCACGAAGAACCATCAAATCACTTTCTGTGGCCAGGTCGACGCCGAACATCTGCACGCGATCGGAAGCCAGCACGTCAGCCTCGCCCATGGCGACCAGCACGTCGAGTAGACGGATCTTCAGAGCAAGGCGTGTTCCATCTGGACGCCCGACTCCTTGCAACGCAACCGTCTGGCCTACCTCCAGGTCCTCAAGACCTAGTGATGCTCCGGCCACGCCCCTGATATCCGTCGAGCCATCGACGAAGAAGTGTATTCCGATCACTTCTATGGTGCTCGCAGCGATTGACTCGATCGGCCCGATAACGTTGATGCCACGAACGCCATGATCGAGTTCTTTAATGGTTAGGGCGATCAGTGTACCGTCGGCAAGCAGTTCGCCGCGAACACGAATCGGACGGCCGATCTCGAGATCCGCAAGAGCTTTCTCTTGCCGGTCCGAGTCGAGGATCTGTGTGTCGGAAAGCACACGGAACGGAACACCCAGCAATACGACGCTGCTGTCCTCGACTGCCTCAAGTATGCCGGTGACAAGCACCTCATCCTCTACGCGAAGCCGAACCGTGATGCTTCGTGCGACAATGCCGCCAAGCCCCTTCCAGCCTTCGACCTTCACGATCTGGCCTACGCGAAGGTCGGCAAACTCAAGCGGCTCCCCATTACTACCCACGATGGCGGTCATGTCGGTTACAAAGACACGTATTCCCGAGACCGAGATTGCATCGGTGCCAATTTCATTGATCGTGCCAACGAGGCGTACGAATCGCTTGGTCCTCACCTCGATCTTCAGCGCAACCGCGCGCCGGGTGGCAGGGAAAAGGATTCCCTTCACGCTCACGAACATCCCTACCTGAATTTCCTCAAACGGGAATGGATCGCCCCGCTCGTCAATGATTTCGGTTCGGTCGGTAGTCTCGAAAGGCACGTGACGGACAACGAGTACGGAATCGCCCTTACGCTGCACTTCACCCGAAACCGCAATCTCGACTTTGTCTGGATCCTCGATCTCGATCAGGCGCGCCACAGGCGTGCCATCATCACGCACGAAACCGT
>JAHHLP010000119.1 GCA_018679295.1 Rhodothermia bacterium | reverse complement strand
GTGTAGAAGTAGGTAAAGAAGACGCAGACAAAGAAGAACGAAATCGAGTATCCCCAACCGTAGAAGTCACTGAACCACCCGCCGATCGCCTGCCACGTCCCACTCTCCGGGAAGAAGGAGGCAAACGTGCCGGGAATGAACATGATCGACTGGGCGAAGATGATCGGCATCACACCGGCCGCGTTAACACGCAGAGGCAGGTACTGGGTGGTACCGCCATACACCTTCCGCCCGACGACTCGCTTCGCGTACTGAACAGGAATACGACGCATACCTTGCGTCACCAGCACCACACCGGCCGTTACAAGCGCAAAGAACGCAATCTCCATCAGGAAGATGAAGAGATTGTCCTTCAGCTTGAATTCGTTGACGAGCGAACTCGGAAACGCAGAGATGATCGAGATCATGATGATCAGCGAAATGCCGTTCCCGATACCGTTCTCAGTGATCCGCTCACCCAGCCACATGACGAACAAGGTCCCAGACGTTAGCACGATCACGGTCGAGATCATGAAGAACGTCGGACCGATCAGGATTGCCGATCCCGTAATACCGTACTGCAGGTTGATCGCAAAGCCGATCGACTGGATCGACGTGATCAATACGGTTCCGTATCGGGTGAGCTGTGTGATCTTTCGGCGGCCATCTTCCCCCTCTCGCTGCAGCTTCTGAAAGTACGGTACGACCGCACCCATCAGCTGGATGATGATCGATGCCGTGATGTAGGGCATGATGCCAAGCGCGAAGATTCCTGCAGCACTGAATGCTCCGCCGACGAACAAGTCGATGAAACCGAAGATGTCGTTCGGATCCCGCGTCTGGTTTATCTGCGACAGGGCGGTAGCGTCTACCCCGGGAAGCGTCACGTAGGCCCCGAGCCGGTAGACGAGCAAAATCCCGAGGGTATACGTGATCCGTCCACGGAGCTCCTCGATCTTCCAGATGTTGCGAAGGCTTTCGGAAAAGGACGCCATGAATTACTTCAAGCTTGGTTTGCGGCAGGAAAGGTGGGTTACTCGGTAATGGATGCGGAGCCTCCGGCATCTTCGATCTTTTTCCTTCCCGATGCGCTGAAAGCGTGAGCGCTGACCTTCAACGATGTCGTCAACTCACCGCCGCCAAGGATCTTGACCAGATCCTTGGACCCGACCACGCCGAGGCCCGCCAGGGTTTGTGGCGAAACCTCGTCTCCGGCCTTTAAACGGCCGTCCGACACAAGTCGCTCGAGGGTTGAGACATTCACTGCGCTGTACGACTTCCTGAAGGGGTTCGAGAACCCGAACTTGGGCACCCGGCGCTGCAGCGGCATCTGCCCACCTTCAAACCACGCACGGTGCTTCGCGCCCGAGCGACTCTTCTGGCCCTTGTTTCCTTTGGTCGAGCTGTGTCCTCCGTAGCCGGAGCCAACACCGCGCGCGATTCGCTTTCGGTTTTTCGTCGAGCCCTTGGCGGGCTTCAAATTGCTTAAATCCATTCCTTTTGGGTGCTAGTGCGCTCGCCTGCAGACGAACTCGCATTCAACAATTTCCTGACGTTCGGCTATGGCCCTCCGGTCTCCGGACTAATCCTCCTTTTCGCTGCCACCGGCCGACTTACCGCCCGTATCTGCCTTCTTCGAAGCAGACTTCTTGGCAGTCGCTTTTTTGGTCGCCGTCTTCTTTCGGGCTGTCTTCTTCTTCGGGGCCGATTTCTTCGCAGCCGACTTCTTGGTGGCCGATTTCTTGGTGGCCGACTTCTTGGTGGCCGCTTTCTTGGTGGCCGCTTTCTTGGTGGCCGCTTTCTTGGCAGTCGACTTTCCCGTGGACTTCTTCGCTGCGGACGTCTTGGCCGCTGCCTCTTTCGGCGAAGCCTCGTCTACCGCTTTCGCCGTGACGGGCTTCTGTTCGGATGCTGATGCAGCGGATTCCCTCGACTTCTGCCCCGAGGCCTTGGCGGCCTTTCGGGCTCCTGCATCGGATGCCGCACCACCTGCGTCCACCGACACCAGATGACGAACGCGCTCAATCATGCCCCGAATGGCAGGAGTGTCGTTCAACTCTACCGTCTGGTGCATTCTGCGCAGACCCAGAGCTTCCATCGTCCTCTTCTGCCGAGCCGGCTTCCTGATTACGCTCCGGACCTGAGTGATTTTCAACTTGTTCGCCATCACATTCTATCGTTTTAAGTCTGAGTCGTCCTCAGCCTTCAAAGACCTTTTTGAGCGAGATTCCCCGCCTTCGCGCGACTTCGAGAGGATCCTCCAGACGCTGGAGAGCATCTATCGTCGCCTTAACCTGATTGTGCGGATTGGACGAGCCGAGCGACTTGGAGAGAATGTCGGTGTATCCAGCGCACTCCAGGACGGCACGAACTCCTCCACCCGCGATCACGCCCGTTCCGGGAGCTGCAGGCTTCAGCAGCACCTTGCCGGCATCCTGCCGACCGACAACAGGATGAGGGATCGTTCCTTTCGACATCGGCACCGTGAACAACTTCTTCTTTGCATCTTCGGTGCCTTTCGCGATGGCGTTTGCCACCTCGTTGGCCTTGCCGAGTCCGGCCGCAACCGAACCTTTGCCGTCTCCAACTACGACGACCGCATTGAACGAGAAGCGCCGGCCACCTTTTACAACTTTGGCGACACGCTTCACCGAGACCAACCGCTCGACGAAGTCACTTGACTCCCGTCGCTCCCTTCGCTGTTTTTTTCTTCCTTTGGCCATTTGCCTTTATCCTTTTGACACTTGTGCCGTGCTACGGCTTTGCTTAAACGGTGAGGCCTCCCTCGCGAACACCTTCAGCCAGCGCCCGCACTCTTCCGTGATACCTGTAACCACCCCGATCGAAGACCGCCATTTCGATCCCTGCCTCCTTCGCGCGGACCGCGAGCGCTTTCCCAACCTCGTGGCTCAGCTTGACGGGCGAGTCCGCCTTGATGTCTGCCTCCTGGCTGCTCGCAGACGCGATCGTACTGCCGCTGAGATCGTCTATCAGCTGCGCATAGATATGGCGGTTGGACCGATAAACGGACAAACGCGGACGCTCTTTTGTCCCCTGGACCTTCTTACGTACGCCGCGGTGAATTCGCCGGCGCCTTTCCGTCTTTTGACTCTGTCGTCCCATTACTAGTCAGGATGATTCCTGAATCTGATTACCAATTATCGTGCTGCCGTCTTGCCTGCCTTCCTGCGTACGTACTCGCCCACATAACGCACCCCCTTACCCTTGTACGGCTCGGGCGGCCGAAGAGAGCGGATCTTGGCCGCCACCTGGCCGACCAATTGCTTGTCGATACCTTCGACCGTGATGATGGTGTTCTTTCCGCGCTGGCTGTCGACGTTGATGGAGACACCCTCCGGCGGCACGAAATAAATCGGATGCGAATAACCCAAAGCAAGTTCGAGAATACCATCGGACACGGCGGCGCGATAGCCGACACCAATCACCTCGAGCTCCCGCCGATATCCGTCGACCACGCCTCGGACCATATTGTCGATCAGGGAGCGATACAACCCGTGCATGGATTTGTGTCGCTTCTGCTCGGTCGGTCGGTCAACAGTTAGCTCACCCTCCTTGAGGCTCAGCGCGATGTCCGGGTCGACCTGAAGGCTCAATTCACCTTTTGGCCCTTTGACCGTGACAAAGTTGTTCTTACCGATCTCGACAGTAACCTTGTCTGCGATTGGTACCGGAAGATTCCCTACTCGAGACATCTTTTCTACCCTTTTCTCACGTGACGAAAATCGCCACTCAAACTTCTTTTAGTAAACGTAAGCGAGGACTTCTCCTCCAACGTTGATTCGGCGCGCCTCTTTGTCCGTCATCACTCCGCTAGAGGTTGACAGGATGGCGATGCCGAGTCCGTTTCTCACGCGTGGCAAATCGGTTGAGCTCACATACGTCCTCAACCCGGGCGTAGACACTCTCTCCAGATTCCGAATCGCGGGAGTGCCGGACCGATCGTACTTGAGATAGATCCGAAGCAGCCCCTGCTTGCCGTCATCGATGTTGAGGAAGCTGCGCACGTATCCCTTATCCACCAGTATCTGGGTGATAGCGCGCTTCAGCTTCGATGCGGGAATATCCAGGTGCATGTGTCCTGCCTTGAGCGCGTTGCGCACTCGCGCCAGATAATCCGCCACTGGGTCAGTGTTCTTACTCATCGTATGTCAGAGATTCAAAATTTCTGTCTTGGCTGCTACCAGCTTGCCTTGCGCACGCCCGGAATCTTCCCCTCGAGAGCCATCTCGCGAAAAATAATCCGGGATAGGCCGAACTTGCGGATAAAGCCGCGGGAACGACCCGTCATCGCGCAGCGGTTGCGGAGCCGAACAGGACTCGCATTGCGCGGCAGCTTCTGAAGCGCTTCCCAATCACCTTCATCCTTCAGTTTCTGACGCTTGGCCGCATACTGATTGACCATCTTGCGTCGCTTTGCCTCGCGGGCTATTTGACTTTTCTTCGCCATGCTGTGTGCTATGCTTCTTGCTGCTGAACTTCTTCGCGGCGCCGGACAAACGGCATGCCCAGCTCCTTCAGGAGTGCGTATGCCTCCTCATCTGTCTGGGCGGTCGTGACGAACGTGACGTCGAAGCCACTGATTCGGTTAACCTTGTCGATATCGATTTCCGGAAAAATGATTTGCTCCTTGACGCCCAGGCTGTAGTTGCCACGGCCGTCGAAACTGCGGTCGGGCACACCCCGAAAGTCCCGGACGCGCGGGAGTGCCAACGAGACGAGACGATCAAAGAATTCCCACATGCGCTCTCCACGGAGGGTCACGTAGGCCCCGATGGGCATTCCCTGACGCAATTTGAAGTTCGAGACACTCTTGCGCGCCTTGGCAATCACCGGATGTTGCCCGGTCACACGCCTAAGCTCCTCGATTGCATCATCGAGAACCTTCTTCGTTGACGCTGCCTCTCCGACGCCTTTGTTGACGACAACCTTCGTCAATCGCGGCACCTCCATCGCGTTCGTATACCCGAACTGCTTCACGAGCGCAGGGACGACCCGCTCATCGTACTCGGCTTTCAGTCTCGGCTGATAGTTTTCCATTTATCCGTACAAATATCCTTCGCCGCTATCGGCTCAATGATCTAGTTCTTCGCCGGTGGTTTTCGCGTATCGGATCCATCGCATCTTTCCCGTATCGGGATCGACAATCGGTTTGCGACCGATCCGCGTTGGATCACCGTTTGAGTCCAACGGCATCACGTTTGCTACGTTGATCGACATTTCCCGTTCGACGCGACCGCCCTGCGGATAGGTCGTGTTCGGCTTCATATGCTTGATTCGCATATTCACGCCTTCAACGATTACGCGCTCCTTGTCGCGGAAGACGCGGAGGATTTTCCCCTCCTTGCCCTTCTCGTTGCCCGCGATCACGCGAACCATGTCGCCCTTTCGAACGTGAAGCTTCTTCTGGTTGTTTTTTGTTCTCGGCATCTTCTCTTTCTGCCTATCCCTGATCGGAATCAGGTTCTCACTACAGGACTTCCGGGGCCAGTGAAACGATTCGCATGTACTGCCTCTCGCGGAGCTCACGGGCAACGGGTCCAAAGATTCGGGTACCTCTCGGCTCCCCCTGGGCGTTCAACAGCACGGCTGCGTTC
>JAHHLP010000124.1 GCA_018679295.1 Rhodothermia bacterium | reverse complement strand
GATTGAAGCACTCGTTACAATTTTAGCTCCACTCGTTCACCATTCTTGAATGCAGACATGAAACGACAAACCTTCACACGAATAATCGCCATCGTTGCAGCGTCCGTACTCGGCTGCACTCTTACTTCTGTAGATGTCTCCGCTCAGGACGGTCCCGAAGTGTTCGCCTCCGGCTTCAATGGGCCGATGGGAGTCATGGTCGCTTCCGACGGGAGCATCTGGGTCGTCGACTCGGGCGTCGGCGGCGAGGAAGAGATGATGTATCCGGACTTCACGACCTACGAGTTGAAGGCTGTAAAATTTGGTCACACCTCGCGGATCATCCGGATAGATGAAGACGGAAATCAGATGGAGGTTGGCATACTCCCGTCAATTGATGCGGGAGGCGGTGAGATCGTTGGGGGTGCCCGCTTGGCAGCCGTCGATGGAACAGTCATGGTAAGCACCGGACCGTGGGTCGCCCTTGAATCGGACAGAGTACCGCTGATGTCGTCGATCGCGTCCGTCAGCGACGACGGGGTGAAGGAGTTGGTGGATACGTTCGAGATCGAAGTGGAATCCAACCCGGACGGTAGGTTCGTCGAGTCAAACCCATTTGGCATGACGGCAACTCCCGATGGCAAACTCCTGGTAGCCGATGCTGCGGCTAACACGCTTCTGCGAGTTGATCCGTCGTCCGGAGACGTAGAAGTGGTCGCCTTGTTCGACGATCTGACAAGCCCGATCCCGAATCCGCACCACGACAACAAGATGGAGACGGACGCCGTACCTACCGCCGTCGTTCTGGATGATGGCGGCAACGCGTATGTGTCGTTTTTGTCGGGCTTTCCGTTCGTGCCGGGCTCTGCGAAAGTCGTAAAAGTGGACCCCAAAGGGAAGGTGAGCGACTATGCGACGGGCTTGACGATGCTGGTGGATCTTCAGAGGGGTCCCGACGGCAACATGTATGCCGTTTCGTTTGGACGGTTCACGGAACAGGGTCCGGATCCTGCATCGGGGGCCGTCTTGCGCGTCAGTCAGGGGGATGGCTCGACGGAAGTTGTGACAGGTCTTCCGTTTCCGACCTCTATCGCCTTCAACGAGGCGGGTGACGCCTTTGTAACGACCAACGGTTTGGGTGCTCCCGGCAGCGGTCAGCTGCTCAGGTACGAAGGACTTGCCAAAGCGGGGTCCGGGGAGTAGTTCCGGCGTCTCCGCATTGACCGCCGATGGCGTCGACCAAACGTGCAACCGGTTGTTGCGTCGATAATTTCTCCGAGGCAAGCATCCGAAACGTCCTGCAAGCACATTCCTGCGTTGTTGCGACCTCACCCCGTGCTTGAGTGATGGAGTGGCTGGTGATCTTGCCGCGCCGCTTCTGGGTGGAGTGGCCGTACCGGGAGCGCTCGCGAGCCGTCCTGTGGCGCCGGCTCAGTAAACGCTGATCGGGCTCCGACTTCCGAATTCACCCCGATGAGAGTCTAGCCGGTTGGAGCCGCGGGCTTCGCTCTGTAGATAAACTCGTAGTACTCTCGCATCTGCAGTTCACTCGCCGCGTCTTCGTCGACGATGACCTTGGTATCAGAATGCAGCTGCAAAGCGCTCGCAGTAACCATCGACGTGACGGGGCCCTCGACCATGCTTGCGATGGCCGAGGCCTTGCTGGTTCCTCCCGCGAGGAGGATGATCTTGCGAGCATCCAGAATGGTCCCCACGCCCATCGTGATCGCGTACACGGGCACGTCTTCGCGCCGCTCGAAGAACCTCGCGTTGTCATCGATGGTCTGTTTTGCGAGCGTCTTCAGACGTGTGCGCGAACTCAGTGAGCTGGTCGGCTCGTTGAACGCGATATGTCCGTCAGAGCCTATGCCGAGAATCTGCAGGTCGATGCCACCGCACTCCTCAATTCGCTGCTCATACCACTCGCAGAAGGCGGGGTAGTTGTCCGTGGTGCCCGATGGGATATTGATGTTCTGCGGCTGGATGTTGACGTGATTGAAAAAGTTCTCCCGCATGAAATAATGATAGCTCTGCGGGTGATTCGTCGGCAGTCCGACATACTCGTCGAGGTTGAAGGTCGTGACGCGGGAGAAGTCAACCTCGCCGGCCTTATACAGGCGAACCAACTCCTGATATAGTCCGAGCGGCGTGGACCCCGTGGCCATGCCGAGAACTGCATTTGGCTTCGTATTGAGGACCTCGACGACCATCCGAGCCGCAAGGCGGCTCATCTCGGAATAGTCGGGTTGGATGATTACTTCCATTGCGGTAGATCTACTCGTAGAGGTCAGTCAAGTCGGCACCGGCAAGGTCGACAAGGTAGTCAGCGATGGCGTTCGAGACTATCTCCAGATGTCGGGCGCCCTTCTCCGGAGTCGCTTGCCGTGGATTACCTACGCCGGTGTCGTCAGAGACGCTGGTCCATTGCCGAGGCGCCCAAGCCGTCCCGTCGCGAAGACCGCCAAGCCGGAACCGGCGCTCTCGGCCGGCGCCGGCTTCATCCAGAGGGAGAACCAGGTCCGGCGCGATATGCAGAACGTTTGAGGTCTCCATCTCTCCAGCATGATCCCCAGGCTCATCGAAAACCTCCTCGGGACTGCCGAGCCGGTACCAGTCAATCAGGCTGACGAACATGTCTGGAAATTCGGGCGCCAGTTCCCGGATCATCGCTCGAAAGTCATTGCCCCCATGGCCGTTGAGCAGGACCAACTTGTGAATGCCCTGGCCGTCGAGTGTCGCAACGATATCACGCAGGACGGCAGCTTGCGTTGACGGGTTCAGATTGATGCACAGCTTGATGTCCAGCTGGCCGGTATTGACGCCGAACGGTAGGGTCGGCAGCACAACGACCTGTGCACGCCGTTCCCACGCCTTCCGGGCAGCCTCGCGGGCGATATACTCAGCCTGCAGGTTGTCCGTGCCGTAGGGGAGATGGTAATTATGTGCCTCGGTGGCCCCCCACGGCAGGACGGCGACCTCGAAGTCCGTTTCACGTACTGCCTTCCAGTTGCTTTCAGCAAGGATGTATGGGGGGCCAGCCATCTAGTTTCGCATTACTCCGCGAGTTGGATCGCCATCAAACGCCGGACCGCTTTGAAACGCCGGACTTGGCCTAAGGCAACGGCATTCCCGGAACATCCAGATCGACTGCGAAGAGGCCCGGACCTACTCTGGGGACCACATCGCCAAAGCCTTCGCCGATCGAGAAGTTGACCCCAAATAGTGTCTGCTGATTGCCGCCCGAGGTGCCGAATTTAATACTCGACGGCCAGTCCAACGGATCACCTGAAAACACCACATCTACATTGCCGTCGGGCGTGACCTTGACGATAGTGCTCAGGTTGATCTGCGCCACGTAGACGTTGCCGAATACGTCGAGCGCGAGACCGTCCGCAGCCGACGGAAGAAACACACCCGGCTGAACCTCGACCTCGGGGAAGGCTGCCAGTATGCTTGAGGTGCCTGGCTCGCCATCGTGCCCGACGGGCACAGTCACAACCAAGCCTTTCTCCGTGTTGGCAACGTATAGGGTTCCTTGCCTGAACTCGATGCCGTTGGCTCCAACCGGCACACCGAGTCCAAGAACTCCGGTTCCGGCCAGGTTCTCATCGCCCGTCAGCCACGGCGCAAGGGTGCCACGCTTGGGCAGCCGCCAGATGGCTCCCAGAATCGAATCCGTGATGTACAGATTGCCTCGCTTGTCGAAGGCCAAGTCGTTCGCGAGGGCGACATTCTCGGAACCTTCGATACGTGTGGCCGCCCCGCTCTTACGGTCGAAGACCCATACCCCATTGGCTGCCGCGTTGGAAGACTGCACGCCCGCGTACACGTTGCCTTGGGCATCGGTCGCCAGCCCGAGCATACCGAGGTCGCCGGCCGATGGATCGATTCCCGATATCGTCCCAAAGACTTCTGGTGTGTCCGAACCCGGTGCGATCTTCCAAAGTTGTCCAAGTGGAGCGATGGAGACGAAGATGTTGCCAGTCTTGTCGACGGCGATCCCCTCCGGCGCTTGGCCAGCGGATTCGTCGAATGCAATGACCAGCTCGGCCGAAGCGTCCATGTTCCAGTGGTGGACTCTTGCAGCCGCTTGCCCCTGAGCTTCAGAAGCAGCTAGTTGTTCCAAGGGTTCGTGTTGGGTAACGTCGCAACCTGCGGTGGCAAGTGAGATTGCGGTCAAACTGAGTACTGCGCTTAGCGATTTCATGTTAGCACGCATTTGATTTGTATGATCCCGGCGCAACGTGACACGCATAACCTCGTACAGATTCGAATACTTATTGTAATCTGTACTGGCCACAGCTCATGCCGCCGGGCGGCGGTGTCGGTTATTGTACACCACCATGCAATATCGAGGGGCCGATTGTTGCCGCGGAATTGATTACTAATGCGGCACCGGCTCTGCCTGAAATATAAGCGGGCGGCCTGACATAAGGTTGTTAATCAGGTGTCCGGCTTCCCGTATACACCGTGTAACATAGTGCGAGCTGGGTTGAAAACAAGGGGCCCGCATACGATTGGGTCGAGCCCGTCGTTTACATTCCTAAAGTCGGTGGGCCCGCCTTCCTGAAGCTGCTCTATCGATTCGACTGTCGACTATCTGGACAAAGCAGATGACGATGACTAGTACACTGGCAATTTCTGGCTCGTTATTCATCTCGATGTTGGGCCCTGTTCAGCAATGGCGAGGCCCGCTGACGACGGACGGCGCCCGGCAGGTCTTTGCGGAGGCCGCGCAGATTTCCGAATCGGATGCAGGCAGACTCTGGGGCATCACCCTTTATGGTCCGATGATCGTAGTCGAGGCCGACTCGCGCAGGGCGATTGCGAATGGAGCCGTCGACTCCTTCCAGCGCGAGGACGATCTTTTCGTTGGCTCGCTTCCGGAAACGATTGCCATAGCCAACACTGCGTTTGAATGGCAAGAAACCCGATGGACCATGCTGAGGTGGCCCCTTCCCGAAGACGAAGAGGCGAGGCGCCGGCTGATTGCGCATGAGATGTGGCACCGTATCCAAACCGAGCTGGGCCTTCCTGCCTCGGGTGCCGGAAACCTCCACCTCGGGACGCGCGACGGCCGTGTCTGGATGCAGCTGGAGTGGAGAGCACTCGCGGCTGCACTGCGTTCAGAGGGTGAGGACCGGCTGGATGCGACGGCCGATGCACTGGCGTTTCGCGAAAAGCGTCACCGAATTTTTCCAAACGCGGGTGATGACGAGCGGTCGCTCATCGTGCATGAAGGGCTTGCAGAGTATACCGGAGTGATTCTCGGATCCGAGTCTCATGGAGCCTCCCGAAAGGTCGCGATACGCGCACTCGGGGCAGCACCAGGCGCACCGTCGTTTGTTCGTTCATTCGCCTACACGTCTGGACCAGCCTATGGC
>JAHHLP010000035.1 GCA_018679295.1 Rhodothermia bacterium | reverse complement strand
TACCAGTTCCAGGTCTCCGGCTTCGGCCAGTCCATACGCGTCCCTCGCATCGGCGAGGTAGCTTCGAGCCGCGTCGACCGGTGTTGCCGCCGGAGCCACGCGCGCGCTAATCGCATACGAAGCCCGTCTTACCCCATTCCGCACGTCCACGCGATAGTTGCCCTGTCTGCGGGCTTCTATCGCGAGAGATTTATCCTCGCGGCTAAGAACATCGCGAACGTCCGAGCGAAACAACTCCTCGGCAAGCCTACGGTCAACATCCTGCGCATGGACCTGCGCGGACAGACCCGACCACAGCAGACACGCGACCGCAACAGAAGTGATTTTCCTCAGCATGAATTACGCTATCAGCAATACGGCTGCACCCCCGCGGCTATTAGGACCAAACCGGGGCCGCCGGGACATTGTTACTTGAGAAGGGCTCGCTATACTCTTTTATCGACAATCGCGCCACACCTATAAATCAAGCCACCCCAGTTAGTGGTGAGCCGTGCTAGGCCAAGGCCGCGACCGCCGCCTTCAGAGCATCCACCCTGTCCAATTTCTCCCACGAAAACTCTGATCTCCCAAAATGCCCGTACGCCGCTGTGCTGCGGAACCGCGGCTGTCTTAAATCCAGTCTATCGATAATCTCCGCCGGCTTGAGACTGAAAATTTCTTTCACCAACTCGACCAGATGATGATCGCTGACCACTCCCGTCCCGAAGCTGTTGACATCTACGGAGACGGGTTCCGAGACGCCTATTGCATACGCCAGCTGAACCTCCACTTCGTCGGCTAGATCCGCTCCCACGAGGTTCTTCGCCACGTGACGGGCCGCGTACGCGGCAGACCTGTCGACTTTGGTCGCATCCTTTCCGGAGAACGCGCCACCACCATGTGCACCGCGACCTCCGTACGTATCAACGATGATC
Organism: Rhodothermia bacterium; assembly: GCA_018679295.1. Lineage (GTDB taxonomy): Bacteria > Bacteroidota > Rhodothermia > Rhodothermales > JABDKH01 > JAHHLP01. The sequence continues at coordinate 6,291 of JAHHLP010000035.1, read as the reverse complement.
TTGCGACCCGTGAGGCCCGCGTCTCCATGCGGCCCGCCAATAACGAATCGACCTGTCGGGTTTACGTGTAGAATTACATCATCATCGATTAGCTCCTGCGGAATGACGCGTGGGATCAGAAGCTCGCGGACGTCTTGATGAATCCTCTCTTGTGAGACGTCCTCATCATGCTGCGTTGACAAGACGACCGTGTGTACGCGGCGCGGGGTCTTGCGATCGTCCTCATACTCGATCGTGACCTGGCTCTTTGAGTCCGGTCGGAGATACGGCATGGCTTCGGTCTGCTTGCGCAAGTGAGCCAGTTCCCGGACCAGTCCGTGAGAAAACGTGATCGCCATCGGCATCAGTTCGTCCGTTTCGCGGCAGGCATACCCGAACATCATGCCCTGGTCACCGGCACCGGTTTCGCCAGTGCCATCCACTCCCATGGCGATGTCGGCACTTTGCTCATGGATGCTGCTCAGGACCCCGCACGAATCTGCGTCGAACCTGAGGGCGGGATTGTTGTAGCCGATCTCTCTGATTACATCTCGCGCTATCTCCTGCACGTCCACGATCGCTTTTGACCGTACTTCACCGGAAAGCACGACAAGTCCGGTGGTGACCATGGTCTCGACTGCTACCCGGCTTTCCGGGTCTTGCGACAGGAGAGCGTCCAGAATTGCATCGGAAATCTGGTCTGCGACTTTGTCCGGGTGTCCCTCAGAGACGGATTCGGAGGTAAAGAGATAGGCCATACGTGTGTGGTTGGTTGCGTGCACGGCTGGGGGACCAAGACCCTGGCCGGCGATAAGTTGTCAAGGTTGCAAAAGCGAACGCCTCTTAATAGTGATAGGTTCGCTTTCTGCGCGAGGCAGGCATAGCCGATAAATCGCGTATTTCGAAGTCTGGATGTAAGCTGGGCGTCAAATTGCTTATCGAGTGTGACAACAGTTATTTTAGCCCGGTATGTGAAATCTCGCGTAACGCGGACCCGCACTGGCTCCGACGCGAATCACGTTTGGAATCGAACAAAGTACCATTTTCATGGAGGCCTTTCCTATGGCAAATGATATTGCCTCAAAGGTGACCGCTATCATCGTGGAGAAGCTCGGTGTTGACGAATCGGACATCACACCCGAGGCATCGTTTACCAACGATCTGGGCGCAGACTCACTTGACACCGTCGAACTGATCATGGAGTTCGAGAAAGAGTTTGATCTCACGATTCCGGACGAAGAGGCTGAGAACATCGCGACCGTCGGAGACGCGGTGACGTATCTGACCGAAAAGACGGGGCAGTAGCTCCTAAGCACCAGTCCCGACCGCGCGATGCAAAACGGAGGCAGAAGGGTAGTAGTTACCGGAATGGGGGTCTTGACCCCCATCGGTCTATCCGTCGATGAGTTTTGGACCGGTATGATGGAGGGTCGGAGTGGTGCTGCTCCGATCTCCTACTTCAATACCGACGACTTCGTGACGAAGTTCGCTTGCGAGCTGAAGGGATTCGACGTCAACGACCATATTGATCGCAAGCTTTCGCGTCGCCTCGACATCTTCTGTCAGTATGCGCTGGTGGTTGCGAATCAGGCCATTTCCGATGCGGGAATTGACTCCTCGCAGCTCTCAGAAGAGGAGAAGGATCGGATCGGAGTGATCTTTGGGAGCGGGATCGGTGGCATCAAGGTGTTCACCGATCAGGTCCAGACGTACCTTGAACAGGGCGTCAGGCGGCTGTCGCCGTTCTTCATCCCGATGCTGATCCCCGATATCGCGCCTGGATACATATCCATAGAGCACGGCTTCCGCGGCCCCAACTACTGCGTGGTATCGGCGTGTGCCACTGGCAACAACAATATTGGGGATGCTTTCATGATGATTCAGCGCGGGTTAGCCGACGCCGCGGTCTGCGGGGGATCTGAATCGAGCATCACGGAGATGGGCATTGGCGGATTCAACGCCTCGCGAGCGCTCTCTACGCGCAACGATGCACCCGAGACTGCCAGCCGCCCATTCGATGCGACGCGTGACGGTTTCGTCATGGGCGAAGGCGCCGGTGCTCTGTATCTGGAATCCCTGGATTCGGCCAAGGCACGCGGTGCGACGATCCATGCGGAGGTCGTCGGAATCGGGATGAGTGCCGATGCGCATCACGTAACCGCGCCGGACCCAGAGGGCAGAGGCGCGCGGTTGGCCATGGAGACCGCACTCCGGGACGCTGGTCTTGAGCCCCGGGATGTCGACTACCTGAATATGCACGGTACGTCCACACCGCTGGGAGACGTAGCCGAGACAAAAGCGATCAAGGGCGTGTTCGGCGAGTACGCCTACGAAATGAATCTGTCATCGACCAAGAGCATGACCGGTCATCTCCTGGGTGCAGCCGGGGCCGTCGAAGCCGTTGCGACCATCCTCGCCATCAAGCACGATCGCGTTCCACCGACCATCAACTTTGAGACACCCGACCCGGACTGTGATCTGAACTACACGTTCAATGAGGTACAGAATCGGACGGTGAACGTCGGCGTCAGCAACGCTTTCGGTTTCGGTGGTCACAATACGACTGTGATCTTCAAGAAGTACACGGACTAACCGGTAGCCGGACTAGCCCTCACCTTCGTCAGCGAAAGACGATCTCGCGAACGGCCTCGCTGCCGACCTGCTTGTTGATCCGTTCTTTCCACTCCTCCCGCTGAAGATTCAGTTCGTGCCTCCAGGTAGGCGAATTGATTTTGACAAAGAGTCGGCCCTGCGACATCCATGCGGAGTCGGTCACAGCCGCCACAGAAGGACCGGCAACCTCATACCAGGCATCGACGGCAGACGCCTCCTTCAGCTTGCCGCGGATACCCAGTTGATCGATAAGTCCCTGAAGCACGGATCCAAGTCGCTTCGGGGGCGTGGACCTTGGCGCCATCTGATGACATTTGAAAAGCTTGAACTGACGGTGACCCAATAAAGGAATTATTTTTGTAACGGTCTTGCCTCATGCCGTCCACTCCAATCTCCCCGGTAAGCACATGGCCCGTTCCCGACCCCTGCTTTCGCAAGCGGCGCGTCTGACCCCAGGATTTCTTTTGGCCCTGGGTCCGCTCATCGCAACGGGGCAACCGACGAGCACCGCGGGCCCGGACACCGTCAAGTACTCCCTGCAGGAAACCGTCATTCGAGTTCTCGAGGCAAGCCCCGAGGTCGCCGCTGAGCTTTCGAAACAGCAATCGGCTGAGGCGCGAACAGACCTTGCGAGGGCGAGTCGATTCCTGACCGAGTTCTCCTTCACTTCTGCTCACTCGGCCTCCCCGGCGCTGGACAACCCGAACGACACGCCTACAGACCAGCTATACCTCGATCCGGATGTTCGGAACGACTGGGAAAGCCTGGGGATGTTCAACGAGATCGAAATCAACGCGCTGCAGCCGATCTACACATGGGGGCAGTTGGGAGGCAGTATTCGCGCGGCGCGAGAGGCTGTCGCGGTGGAAGAGGCTTCCGTGGAGGAGACGCGAATCGAGGTCGCGTTTCGCGCGGCCCAATCCTATTACTCTCTCCTGCTCGCTGAAGGCCTCAAGCGCGTGGCGAATGACGCAGGCGACGTGGTTGCGCGGGCCAAACGCGAGATCAACCGCCTTCTTGAAGAGGGGGCTCCAGATGTCGACGATGCAGATCTCTTTCAGGTTCTGATCACCGAGCAGGAGTTTGAGCGCCGCGTCGTAGAGGTGGATGAGCGACTCAGAACAGCCGAAATGGCCTTGCGGAGACAGCTTTTCCTGCCGGAAGACATCCGCGTGGCCGTGGCAGACGCGTATCTCACCCCAATCGAGGTCGACGACCTGGACCTCGAGGACTACATGCAGCTGGCGCTCGCCAATCGCCCCGAGATCGAACAGGCTCTTGCCGGGATTCGCGCACGCGAGGCGTTGGTCGCGGTGGCCAGATCTGACTTCTATCCGAAACTGTTCGCTGGCGGAAAGTATCGACTCTCCACGTCACCAAATCGTTTCCGCCAGCCTAACCCATACATCAGCGACCGTCTGCTGGGCTCTTCTCTCGAAGCGGGCGTCGGGTTCAGGCTGCAACTGAACTTTGCTCAAACGAAAGCGAAGGTGGAACGCGCCCGCGCGCAGCAGCATGAGGTTGAGTTCCAGCTCGAGGGGCTTCACCAACTCATCCGGTTCGAGGTCGAGGACAGATATCGTGGCCTACGGATCGCCCGTGCCGCGATGGAGGCCCAGCAGGAAGCGCTGCGCCTGAGCAAGGAATGGCTGCAACTCGAATCGGTTAATTTCGACCTCGATCTCGGCGATACCGAGAACCTCGTCCGCGCCGTGCAGTCGAACCTTCAGCTACAGGCTGCGGACTACCAAGCGGTTTTTGAGTACAACATGGCTGTGATGAAGCTGTATCGGGCTTGCGGCGTGTTGATCGATGAGCTTCGAACCGGCACGCTTGTTGGGGATTAGGGGTATTCAGCGGGAGGCATAGGCTAATTCCCGAATCTGACCACGGATAAAAGGAAATCTTGTCCACAATGCTGTACAAAAGCATAACAGCGATCCTGTTTTCCATACTGATCATCGCTCCTTCGGTCTCCAGCGCCCAGAAGACGCCGGACGCCGTGAAGCAAATGCTTCAGGACAGAGATGCACAGATAAAGAGAATCATTGGCGCGCGAGACGACTTGAGCGATAAGGAGCGGGAAACACTCAAAGACGTGATCAACGGTGTAATCGACTTTGAGGCCATGAGCCGGAGCGCCCTGGGACCTCATTGGGAGCCGCTGTCTTCGGATCAGCGAGACGAATTTGTCAACGTCTTTGCAGACATCGTTCGCAGCCAGTCGCTTGCAAACCTCGAGGTCTATCGCTCCAAGGTCACCTACGATGGCATTGCCGTTGAAGGAGACCGGGCAACGGTAACCACGACGACGCTATATAAGGACGTGCCGACCAAGGTGGTGTACACCATGTCATTCCATGATGGCGACTGGCACGTCAATGACATCGTGCTTGATGACGTAAGTACGGCAGACGGATACGCTCGGTCGTTCCAGTCGGTCGTAAGAAAGCGCGGCTTCGACGCCCTGATGACGAGCCTGGTCAAGCGCCGGGACAAGGAAATGTCAGAGCGCTCTTCATGAATCGCACTTGGGTCAATATGATTGTCAACAGAGTGGTCTTTGTGGGGGTCTCGCTAATCGCGCTGCTGCTGGCGGGTGTGCCGGTGCATGCGCAGGCACCATACTCAGGTTCGAACGGCGCCGACTCATCTCAGGATCACGTTGTTATCGATGATTTTGAGTCGTACCGGGACGGCGGCTTACCGGTAAAGTGGAAGTACCTCATGAGTCGACAGCTTCATCCGCTGGAGCCGGTGCATATGCGACCGAAGGAGAAGTTCTATGTCGTTAAGGACGGAGACGAGTCCGTGTTGCGCGTCTATACCGAGGGCGAGGCGGTCCACCTCACGATGGCGAATGAGCCGGACGGGTTTAGTTGGGACCTCAAATCTCACCCCTATCTACAGTGGCGATGGAAGGCACACGAGCTCCCGCCTGGCGCGAGAGAAGACAAAAAGAGTCTCAACGACACAGGCGCGGCCGTCTATGTGATCTTCTCCATCGAGGGGGTGATCCTCAAACGTCCCCAGACCATCAAGTATACCTACAGCAGCACGTTGCCCGTCGGAACCATCGTAGATTTCGGCAGCCTGAAGGCAATTGTCGCGTCGAGCGGGCGCGACGGGATTGGCAGTTGGCGAACCATCAAGCGTGACGTTGCATCCGACTATCGTGCTGCATTTGGCAAGGAGCCGCCGAGGAATCCGCTATCGATTCGACTTTGGGGAGACTCGGACGACACTGAATCGCGAGCGACAGCGGATTTCGACGACATTACACTCGTCGGCAAATAGCCCGCCACCCGCAGTACTTTCAGACGCTCTCCGGCGCTTCTGCTAACTTGCCGGCAACCTGAACCAGCCGCTGCCATGTGCGGTCTGCAAACTCCCAAAATGTCGGCTTCTCGTGGTACCAGCCGAAGTGAAGCGCGAAGGGCGTCACGTCGTGGTAGTCACATCGACCCGGCACCCTTGTCGCGACAGAGATGAGAGCCGATCGGAGCGTGGTATTCGGAATCCCACGAAGAGCATAGACGCGCCGATCGCAGTAGTAGCGGCAGAGTACTTTCCGAAAGTCGGCATCATGTTCGACCATGCCGGTGATGTAGTCGAGCTGTGGTGAGTTGAAGCTCTGAAACCATGGATGTACCGGCAGGTCGAGGCTGCTCATCGCCATGGCCATGCTCCACTCGCACG
>JAHHLP010000430.1 GCA_018679295.1 Rhodothermia bacterium | reverse complement strand
GTGCAACCACTGCCAGTTCGTTGTTCACGTACGCGCAGAACTGGTGCGAATGGCAAACGAGTATCGGGAGGCGGGTGTACAATTTATCGGAATCAATTCGAACGATGCGGTACGCTATCCAGATGATTCGTTCTCGCGAATGCAAGAAGACGCGGAGACGTATGGCTTCTCATTCCCCTACTTATATGACGAGTCGCAGGACGTTGCTCGTGCCTATGGTGCCGTGTGCACTCCCGACGTGTTTGTGTACGACTCGAATCGTGAGTTGAGGTATCATGGGCGGATTGACGAGACCCGGCCCGGTGGCCAACCTGCTAATGGGCGTGAGTTAAGGTCGGCCCTTGATCAGCTTATTGCCACGGGAGTCGTGGAAGGAGAGCAGGTACCGTCAATCGGTTGCAATATCAAGTGGAAGCCGGACGGGAGCTAGAAGGACGCCTGTATGGACTGGGTTGTACTACTGCCACCTGTGGTGGCCATAATTCTGGCGCTGTGGACTCGGCAGGTCTTCCTTTCACTTCTGACCGGTCTTTGGCTCGGGACCACAATTCTCGCCGGCGGCAATCCACTGTGGGGTTTGCTGGGCCTGGCGGACCAGCTGGTGGGCGTCTTCCAGGACGCAGGTAATACAAGGGTGGTGTTCTTCTGCCTTCTCGTTGGAGGGTTGATAGCACTGGTGCAGGGGTCCGGCGGTGTGGACGGATTTGTTGACTGGGTTCGGAGGCGCGGTTGGGGAGAAGATCGACGAAGCTCCGAATTGGTAGCTTGGTTTGTGGGGATGGTAATCTTCGTAGAGTCCAGCATTACGAGTCTTACCGTGGGGGCTATCAGCAGGCCGCTTTTTGACCGGGTGAAACTGCCTAGAGAAAAGCTTGCGTTCTACTGTGATGCCACGTCTGCCCCGGTATGCATGACTATTCCCTTGAACGGCTGGGGCGCGTACGTCCTTGGGCTGCTGGCTGCGCAAGAGGTTGCCAACGGTGTTTCTCTGCTCGTGCAATCACTCCTGTTCAATTTTATCAGTCTTCTGGCGATCGTTTTTGCGCTGGTCCTTGCGTTAACGGGCTGGTCGTTCGGTCCTATGCGTGCAGCGGAGGAGCGTGCCCGGGAACATGGCCAGCTCATTAGGCCCGGCTCGACACCGATGATTGCTGAGGAGGTCGCCGGGATTCGACCCGAGGAGGGTCAGTCTGGATCCGCGGTCGACTTGCTTCTGCCAATCGCTGTCATGGTCTTCATGATCTTTGTAGGCTTGTACGTGACGGGTGATGGAGACATAATGGCTGGAAGCGGGTCGACTTCGGTGCTTTGGGCAGTCAGCTCCGGTATCATCTGCGCGTTTGTATTGTACGGCTTGCCGCGCCGAAGCAGAGGCTGGAAGCCAGTGATGACGCCCGCAAAAGTAATGGACCTTGTGATTAAGGGATGCTCGGGTCTTGTGCCGGTGACCCTGCTTATCGTTCTGGCTTTCGCTCTTGGACAGGTATCCCGCGAACTCGAAATGGGGCCCTATGTGGTGGGTTTGATTGGCGAGGGAGTTCCGTCATGGTGGTTGCCAGCCCTCGTGTTCCTTGTTGGCTGCTTTGTCTCATTCACTCTCGGATCGTCTTGGACCACGTACGCGGTCATGGTGCCGATTGCGTTGCCTCTGGCCGAAGGACTAGGGCTCTCCATGCCACTGATGTTGGGTGCCGTGCTGTCGGGAGGCGTCTTCGGAGATCTTGCGTCGCCATTGTCCGACACCTCGATCATATCTTCAATGTCGGCGGCTTGCGATCACGTCGATCACGTTAATACGCAGCTACCCTACGCATCTTTGTTGGCGGCGCTGTCCGCTGTCGGCTTTCTCGTGGCAGGTTTCCTTGGATGACAACTCCCTTTGACGATAGAGCGTTTAGTTCGTGGTCCCAGCTCATAGCCGGCGCCATCCTATTCGGTGTAATGTTCGAGGCACCGATCATCCTGTTTGATTTTGTTGCGGAGGGCCGGCTCTTCTTGTCCCGTGCGGCACTGCTGATGGGGGTGGGAGGATTTCTTGGCTACCTCTGTACCGCCGCTGCCATTAAGAGATTCGGGGCAGCCTCCGATTGATTAGTAAGGTGCGGATCAAATGTGATTTTTTGTCGGTTCTATAGGACTGGAAGCGCTTCCGAGAGTATTGCCTCTATTCGATGATAGTACAAGGTGACATAGATAAGACCGCGGAGCTCAGTGCCTACGAGAAGGCAGCAGCGGAGGGTATCGATCCCCGGTGCTCGCCGCAGCACCTACCGCAAGGCGGAGCACCGATTGGCGATGAGATTACCTATCCCGATTATCCGGCCCTGGACCACGATACGTGGAATATCCTCTTCGATCGTCAGGTGAAGCTGCTTAAAGGTCGGGCGGGCGACGCGTTCCTTCAAGGCGTTGAAATCCTGGAGATGACCGCGGGATCGATCCCTCATCTTGCAGATCTCAGCGCCAAACTGACAGAGGCAACCTCATGGCAGGTGGCTCGCGTCCCCGGCCTTCTGCATGAGAAGGATTTCTTTGAGCTCCTTTCGGAGCGCATCTTCCCATCAACCGACTACATTCGAGGCAGAGAAGAGCTCGACTACACCCCCGCGCCCGATCTCTTTCATGATATTTTTGGTCACATGCCCATGTTGACCGAGCCCGCGTTCGCTGACTTCTATCAGTTGTTCGGTCGCGCTGCCCTGAATGGCCGGGGAGTAGACAGGATCAAGCTGGAACGTTTGCACTGGTTTACGGTCGAGTTTGGACTGATCAGCCAAGAAGAGGGCATGCGGGTGTTTGGAGCTGGCATTTTGTCATCAAAGAACGAGGTTACGCATGCGCTGTCGGACGCCGTAACCGTTCACCCGTTCGATCCTGAACTGGTTGTTGAGCAGGATTACGACGTGTGGCATCTTCAGGACGTCCTGTTTGCTCTTGAGTCTTTTGAGCAACTTGTTGACGGGTTCAAATCCTGGACGCGAAGTCGTGGGCTTCTCTAGTCATCGATAGTCGGGGAAATACAGGTCAAGCCGAATCGGAGGGACGTCTTGCCATGATATCCGTCCACGGTCGGGTCCAGGGTGTGGGCTTCCGACATTTCGTTAGCAGTCACGCCCGCCGACTGGGAATCAGGGGATGGGTGAGAAACGAACGTGACGGATCGGTCCGTATAGCTGCCGCAGGACGACCGGAGGATATGGATGAGTTCGTGACCCGCGTGAGCCTGGGTCCGCCGTCTTCGCGTGTAGAATCACTGCAAACCGGACCCCTTGATGCTGGCGAGTCCAAGCTGCCCGATCCTTTTGAGGTCGGGTATTAGAGAGCCGGCACCCAGTTTCCTTGCGTCATGCTTGGTAGACTTCCACGACTATCCACCTGTCGGTAGCGCCTCTACCATGTAGTAGTTGACTGCGTAGTCGCGGACCATACGCCGGGCTGAAAACTGGTATGGCAGCTTCCTCATTGCGCTCCGCATCATTGTGATCCAGCCTTCTGGGATTTGGCCCCCATTGCGATCGTAGAAAGCTGGAAGAATGCTCGTCTCGAGAGTATCATAGATGAAGCCCGCGTCTTGGTCATCCTGCACGGCAGGGTCCATATATGCCGCTGAAGAATCCATGCCTATTGACCAGCCGTTGGTTCCGTCAAATCCTTCCGGCCACCAGCCATCGAGTATGGAGAAGTTAAGTCCTCCATGTACGGCAACTTTCTGGCCGCTTGTCCCGCTCGCTTCGTACGGTCGCCGCGGGTTGTTCAGCCAGACGTCCGCACCAGAGACGAGCATCCGACCGATTTCCATGTCGTAGTTCTCAAGAAAGACCAGTCGCCCGTGGAGCGCTGGATGCTGAGTCAGTTCATAGATATGGCGAATGAACTCCTTTCCGCTCGAATCGGCTGGATGCGCCTTTCCCGCGTAGATCATCTGGAGTGGACGATCTTCTGACGCAAAGAACTCAATCGCGCGTTGCATGTCGTGGAAAAACAGCGGCGCCCTCTTATAGGTTGCAAACCGACGAGCGAACCCAATTGTAAGGACGTCCGGGTCCAGGCTGGGATTCTGCGGCAGCGTTTGTTTCCTGCCTCTTTCTTGAGCGAATTCGATAAGCGCCTTTCGCAGTTGACGCCTGTATTCCCAGAGTTCGTTGTCGGGAATCTGATCCACATTGAGCCAGGCGTCCGGATCTTCGAGCCAACCTGGAAGCCGAGAGTCGAGAAACGGTCGTGCGAGCGGGCTCGTCCAAGTCGGCAAATGAACGCCGTTGGTGACGTGTCCAATCGGGACCTGCTCTACGGGCTTCTCCGGGAAGAGGTGATGCCACTGGGCGCGGGCCACCTCTCCGTTCAGTCTGGACACGCCGTTAGTAATCGAAGCGAGGCGCAGCCCCAGAATCGTCATCGTAAACGGTTCCGAAACATCTGCCGGGTTGGCCCTCCCGTACGAAAGAAGATCGCCGTCCGACATTGCCAGTTCCGACCTGTAGTGGGACATCTGATCAAGGAACAGATCAGAGTCAAACCTGTCGTGACCCGCCTTCACTGGTGTGTGGGTGGTGAATATGCAGTGGTCACGAACCCACTGTTCCGCTTCGTCGCGACTTTGGCCGGTAGCCAAGCGCTCTCTCATTAGTTCGAGGCCAACGAAGGCGCAGTGCCCTTCGTTCATGTGATACCGCTCGGGTTCTTCACCAAGTGCACGGAGCATTCTGAGGCCTCCGATGCCGAGCAGGATTTCCTGTCTGATTCGCGTTCGAGTATCACCTGCGTACAGTCTTCGGGTCAGGTAGCGATATTGGAACGGATTGGGATCGATATCGCAATCCAGCAGGACCAGTCTGCTTCTGCCAACGCTAAGGATCCATGCACGGAGAACAATGGGCTGGTGGCCGAGGTGAACTGTCACGGTGATAGGGTCTCCGCTGTCGTTCTCGGCAAGCTCGATCGGGAGCGATGTGACCGGCTTCGCTGGGTAGTCAGCTTGCTGCTGACCTTTCTCGTTGAAATACTGCTTGAAGTATCCTTCGCGGAGGAACAGGCCCACCGCCGTAAGCGGAACTCCAAGATCAGAGGCCGCTTTGGTGTGGTCTCCGGCGAGGATCCCCAGACCACCCGAATACAGCGGCAGGCTCTCGTGAAGGCCGTACTCCATGCAGAAATAGGCAATGCGTGGTGCCGCAGCCAGCTCACCGTCGGTTGATAGATACGCCTGAAGTCGGGTGTACACGGCATCCACCTTGCGGTTGAATTCGGTGTCGGACAGGACTTCGCTTCGGGAGTGTTTTACAGCTCTAAGCGGGTTGTTATCCGTTGCGCCGAAAACGTCCGGGTTTAGCTGACGAAAGAGGTCGATGGCGTCAGGTTGCCATGACCACCATAGATTGGCGGCTATCTGCTTGAGTTTTTGACGCGTAGTCATTTGCTGGACAATAGACGTTCGTGGGAGTAGGTATCGATTGCTTGGCCTCGGGAGCGCGCATCCACCACCGGAGTGTGGGAACTCCCCGTAGACGAAATCAAGCTGTTGACTACATGTAGCCGGGTCAGGCGTAACTTTCGGTGAAGCTTCAAAATATAACCCCGATTCTCTTGAAGATACTGAGAGGATTTTGACAGGAACTAGAGCCACATGGTTGGCGAAAATGGAAGGCAGAACATCGGTCGGAGAGTTGCGGAAATGGGCGGCACGGTCGATGGACGCGGTGCCAAGGACTGAGGCAATTCGCGAGGCGGATTTGATGCTGGGCCACATTCTCGGAGTCGGCCGGGCCGAAATTATTGCCTACCCAGATCGGAACGTGGCGACTGACGATGCCGAGGAGTTTCGGTCAGTAGTGGCGAAACGGATCGCCGGAGTTCCCGTGCAATACATTCTCGGTTGGGCTGAGTTCTACGGGCTTCGCTTTGAGGTCTCCCCGGCAGTTCTGATCCCGCGACCCGAGACTGAGATACTTGTCGAACAGGTTCTGGACGAGATCTCTGCAAAGGACAATCCATCTGTACTCGATGTTGGGACGGGCAGCGGTTGCATCGCCGTCGCCGTAGCTCGATCGCGCCCCGACGCAAGAGTTGTCGCCGTCGACGTGTCCCGGGAATCCATCCGGGTTGCAATGCGCAACGCCAAGAGGAATGCGGTTCGGGCAACGTTTGTGCGTGCAGACCTTCGGAATCCGGCCTTCAATCCGCGAGGCGGCCCTTTTGATGTTGTGGTCTCCAATCCACCATATATCCATCCTGACGAAATGACATCGGTTGAGCGGCGCGTGATTGAGCACGAGCCCCACGCGGCCCTCTTCACCAAAGAAGACCCGCTCGAGTACTACCGATTATTGCTTTCTCGGACAGAGACGCTTGCTCGATCGGGCGGCGCCCTGATCGTTGAAGTTCATGCGGACCGTTCGCGGGAGGTCGAATCGCTGATGCTGCGGACAGACTCCATTACAGCAGTTCGCATTGTGAAGGATCTGGCGGGCAGGGATCGTATCGTACGAGGCCTCTACAGCCCTGCAAATTCCTCGAAGGATTTGGTCAGGTAGGCATCGGTGGCGATAAAGCGGAGGACGGTCAAGAATTCCTCGGGACCCAGATAGCCGGGCAGTCTGGTGATATAGTCACCATCGGTATCGAGAAAGACGGTTGTCGGGGTTCCGGACGCTCCCAGGCCCATGGCAAGTTCGCCGGATGACAGCGTGTAGCCTTTGAAGGATAGGGTGTCATCCATCTCATCTATGTTGAGGCGGGCGACGGTGAAGTGCTCGTTTACATAGGAGCGGACCTGGCTTGTCGAGTATACATCTGCCTGGAGTCTGGAGCACCAGCCGCACCACGGCGCATATACGTCGACCAGAAGCTTAGTCGAGCTTTCTTTCGAACTCGACAGGCCATCCTGGAATGACTGCCAGTTGATCCCGGTAGCCGGCTCAGTCGCGGATTGTGCATGGGCTGATGGGAGCGTTGCTATTCCAATCCAAAGCAGCAACAGGAAATGCGGTCTTGGCTTCAAATCTAAGCTTCCAGTGCCTTTCTAAACCTCTCGAGCATTCGTTGAGATGCCGACTCCCAGTTAATTGTTTCGAACACTGTCGACGTGTTGGTGCTCCATCGTACACGCGCATCCTTGTTGATCACCATCTGATTGAGTTTGGACGCGGTGTCGGCAGAGTCTCCAGGATTACAGACAAGCCCAACGTTGAACTGATGAATCACCTTCGCAATTTCGGGCAGGTTAGAGCCGAGCACGGGAATGCCTGCTGCAAGGTATTCGAACAACTTGTTTGGAAGGGCATAGTGATGATTCAGACAGACGTCCTCAAGCAAAGTGACGCCGATGTCGGTTTCGGCCGTGATATCTAGCAACTGGTCTGGGGGGACGGGATCTATGAAGTGGACTCGGTTGGAGCACCCGAGAGACGCCGCCAGCACTTTCAGTTCAGGCGCCAGCGGGCCCGATCCAAGGAATGCGACATGAGCCCGCTTGTCAAGCATTGGCACTGCTCGGACCAGTACTTCGCATCCACGGTAGGGTCGCATCTGACCTTGATGGATGATCAGAACTTCGCTCTTGCTAAGGTTTAGACGTCTTCGCAATCCGGTTTTTCCGGCATTGTCCGCTCGTGTTCGGTAGGGAGGGACGTTCTCGACGACGGTGGGGGTTGGCACGGCGTACCGGAGAGCAATCAGGTCGGCAATGGAGTTGCTTACCGTGAAGGTGGCTTCGCATTGGCGGATGTAGGATCTCTCTATGAGGCGCCAGAACCACGATACGTAGGGGCGGTTCACGGTGGACACTACGTTGGCATACAGCTCTCGAGCATCATATGTGCACTTGGCGCGGTGGCGTCGCGACGCCTTTACAGCGGCGGCCAGGGTGTAGAGGTCGCTTGCGTGGAAGATGTCGGCTGGTGATTCGAGAGCCGCTTTTGAGATTCGACGATGCCATGCCCAGAAGAATCTGGGTCCCGACTGATTTGGTGCTGAGAGCCAGGCTGTCTCACTGGGGGGTTCTCGCCGACTCTCCACCGCGTCCGTCATGGAGAATGTCTTGACTCGAAATCCATGTTCAAGTAGGGCGTGGATTTGGCGGATGCCCCTTGAATTGTGCAGGATATCGCCTGTGATGAGAAATGCTATGAGAGGCCGTTTTTGCGTTGTAGGCAAAAAAAGAAAAGCCTAACCCTGGTTAGGGTTAGGCTTACGTGTTTAGAATGGTTTTGGGCTACACGTTTCCACCATCGCCAGTTGTCGTTCCACCGCCGAAGGTATTGGTGCCATCCCCTGTAGTAGTACCTCCGCCATATGCGTTCCCACCATCGCCAGTTGTCGTGCCACCGCCGAAGGTATTGGTCCCATCACCGGTGGTGGTACCTCCGCCATTCACCGACGCCTCTGGTCCAACTAGAGAGTCCGCCGTGCAGCCGGTAAACCAAGCAACTAACGCAAATGAAAGGAGCCCACTTAGCCACAAGCTCTTTCCCAAGTACTTCATTTTCCCACCCCGCCGGATGTTTCTTGGTCTCATACAGATACCGATTATGATACAGCTTTGTTTGGACTTTTTCAAGTCTTTGGTCGTCAACGACTTAGGCTTAATTCATAACTGGAACGGGTCTTTAGAAACACAAAGAGAGGACGACACTAATTGACGAGTGTATCCAAGCTCGTCGTTCAGTTCGCCTATGCGATCCCCGTCAGTCTTCACCGGTTTGTTGACGGCAATTCTTGCTCTGTCCATCCTCTGTCTAAATACCGCGTCAGGTCAAACGTCGGTCTTAGACAGCTGGGACGTCACTTTTCAGGCGGGCGCAACCGCACACTTCGCAGCATTTCCGTCGTCTGATTACGAGGCCGTGGAACCCCAGAATTGGGCGATAACGCAAGATGACCGTGGTGTAATCTACGTCGGAAGCAAGAGGGGGATCTCGGCGTATGACGGGGAGACGTGGGACTTAGTTATCTCTCTCAAATCTACTGTTCGGTCTCTAGCTACAGGTAGTCAGGGTTTCCTATTTGTTGGTTTGAAGGGCGATTTTGGATATCTCCACACTACGCCAGACGGTTCCGCAGTCTTCACCAGCATCGCTCGCCAATACGCAGACATACTGCCGTCGTTTAGTGACGTGTGGTCGACGCACATAAT
>JAHHLP010000184.1 GCA_018679295.1 Rhodothermia bacterium | reverse complement strand
CCCTCGAATCGTGTAGGCTCGCGCCAGGGCAAGCACAGTTGACCAACCAATCTATTTCGCGTTAATATGAGGAGTTAATACACCTTTCCAGGAATTCAGGAGGAGCCATGCAAAAGCTTGGTATTATTTGTCTTGCACTAGTCTTCGCTGCCACGTCATTGCCTGCGCAGGCACAGGAGGACGACGCGCCCGCCGGACAGCCGCACCTGACGGTACTAAGTTTCATCGTGCCGTACTCAAAACTGCCCGAGTGGAACGCAATGCAGGACTCGGTCTTCACGCCCGTACTGAACGGACTCGTAGATGAAGGCTACTTCATGAGCTGGGGACAGCTCATGCACAATTGGGGTGACGAGTGGAACGCCGGGACTTACGTCGTTTCGGAAAGCCACACGAAGTTCCTCGAGGGATGGGGCCTCTACTGGCAGCGGCTAACCGAGAATGATCCTGACTGGTTCGCCAAATCGGCGGAGCTGTTCACGGAACACAAGGACAACATGTACAATATCCGCTACTCGTACGACGGATCAGGAGGCGACTAAATCCTGTTAACAGTCCGATTACGTGAGAACAAGAAGACGGCACCGGTTCGCATCGAGCCGGTGCCGTTTCTGTAACCGTACCCGGCTCCGTTCAAAAGGTCCGGGAACTGAGGCCGCTGATCGACCGCTTCACGAACGCTCGTTCCATAGGTACCACGCCGATCCACCGAACACGAGAATCGCGACGACGCTGACCACCCTCGAGACCTCTTCCCCGTCGATCTGGAGACTCACCCCGAACACGAGCCGAATCAAGTGAAGGGCCGCGATCAGCCCGAGCAAGACAATGGCAATTGTATTGGAGCGTTTCATTATTGAAGGCCAGGTAGTTTTCGATTGGATGGCGGACTAGAGCGCCTTCCTCGGCACAATCAGAATAGGACACTGCACGAGGTCCGCCAGATGTTTGTCCGCGACATCCGTTAGCATCGCGAGGAACCGGTGTTTCTGTCGGTGGCCGATAACAAGCATGTCGGCGCCTTCGGTGGCGGCAGCTATCTCTCGTCCGAGATTCGATGACGTTCTTATCTCCACCCGCATTCGATCCGAAAGCTCCCCGTAGCCCAGATCCGCAAACTGCTTTCTGAGATCCGTTTCCTGAACGAGGGGCTCGGCGTCCATCATCATTGTGACTTTCCCCGCCGCCGGATCATTGACATGCAGGACCTTCAGTTCAGCATCGACTGCCGCCGCCAACCGGACCGCCTCGTGGATCACGCTCTCCTCGTCGGGTTGTCCGGCCAGTGAAACAACGATTTGGCGATAAGTCATAGTCGCCCTCCCCAATGATCCTCCGGATTCGTTCCGGAAAGTACACATTGGCCCGTGTTTCGTCATACGAGACCGGGTCGATCCCGCACAATCCGAGGCGGTTTCATTCATTCTTGCCGGGGCAATACCGACAGAAGTCTATGGCGACCCTGTAATCCAATCCCACGCAAGGAACGCGCCCCCGTCCTATTGACAGATTCCGGGTTTCGCTCGATAATACGCCGCCCTAATCGGGTCGAGCCCCTGCTGTCAAACAAGAAACACTGGCATCCATCGAGATGCAGCAAAAATGAAAACAAACGTTCTTGCCCTCCTGATGGCCGGACTGCTATTTGGCTGTTCCGCGGGTCCGGAGGACTCGGGCCGAAGCGCCGGTATTCAGAGGGAATTGGGTGGGGGTACCGTGTCAACCTATGCACGTGTTGACAAGGAAGGAATTCCAGTTGAGGTCGGAGTCGTCATATCCAGTGATGCACTCATGTCGCCACCGCCCGAGGCAACGGACGGCCTCCGCTGCTTTGACCGCGACGCCAACGACGTCATCGACGAAACCACTGAATGCATCCCCTCTCACGAGCGTGTCCTTCCGCTACCTGACGTCGTGGCGCGAAGAAGCGACATGCCCTTCAAATGGGTTCTGCTGCACTGGAATCTGATGGGCCACGAACCTCATGGCATCTATTCTGTGCCGCATTATGATATCCATTATATGATCGAACCGGTCGAGCGCATTTACTCCATAGCGGCAGGTCCTTGCGGCGAGGGCGTTCGATGCGACGCTTACGCCCGTGCCAAGAAGCCACTCCCCGAGGGTTACATGCACGCGGACTTCCAGGACGTCGACGCGGTGGTTGCGGCAATGGGGAATCACCTGATAGACCTATCGTCGCACGAGTTCCATGGTAGTCCGTTCACGCGGACGTGGAT
>JAHHLP010000040.1 GCA_018679295.1 Rhodothermia bacterium | reverse complement strand
CTGTTGCGCAACCGTCACTTTTTCCGATACCGTCATCGAGGCACCGGGCGCCTGTTCGCCGTCACGCAGGGTGGTGTCGAATATGACGACACGGTCCGCCGTCTTCACTTCTGGGTTCATTCTGTTGTTCAGGATGAGATTGAGTGTTCTGTTTTTTCGCTGTGTCCGTTCCGGGACCCGCTGACAACCGCGATCTCGCCTGCGACAGCCGCACCGAACTCTACAGTAGTCGCGAGGGTGGTGCCCGGTGCATGCATGTCAGATGTTCGCAGTCCTGATGCCAGTACCTTGTTCAGAGCCGACCGCACTCCCGCCGCGGCATCGGCCTCGCCGACGTTCTCCAGCAACATCGCGGCGCTAAGGATTGCGGCCGACGGATTGGCAAGCCCCTCGCCGGCGATGTCCGGGGCACTCCCGTGTACCGGTTCGAACAACCCGCGACCGTCGCCTATACTGGCGGATGGAAGCATGCCAAGCGACCCGGGAAGGGTAGCGGCGAGGTCGGATAGTATGTCACCAAACAGGTTGCCGGTCAGTATCACGTCAAACTGTCGCGGCCGGCGGACGAGTTGCATTGCCGCGTTGTCGACATACAAGTGTTCCAGTTCGATGTCGGGGAACTCGGCGCTATGCAGCTCACTGACCACGTTACGCCACAACCGCGAAACCGCGAGTACGTTTGCCTTGTCGACTGACGTGACTCGTGACCGTCGACGGCGTGCCAGACCGAAAGCGATGCGGGCTACCCGCGCAACCTCGTCGCGCGTGTAGGCCATGGTCGAGTATGCTCTCCCTTCCTTGGCGGCGGACTCATCGTTGGTCGAGTCCGGGCCGAAGTAGATGCCGCCGGTCAGCTCTCTCACGACAATCAGGTCGAGATCGTCTACCAATTCCGCCTTCAGCGGCGACGCTGATCCAAAACCCTCCGGCACTCGTACCGGTCTTAGGTTTGCAAAGACGCCGAGCGCCTTGCGAAGAGCAAGCAGAGCCCGCTCGGGCCGCTGCTCGACGGCAACGGTGTCCCACTTGGGACCGCCAACCGCACCCAGAAAGACCGCGTCCGACTCGCTACAGGCTTGCAGCGTTTCTTCTGGAAGCACGTCCTGCCCGGCGTCCAGTGCCGCACCACCAATCGGATACGAGGGCGTGTCCACCTCGAAGCCATAACAAACGGAAGCAGACCGCATGACGCGGAGCGCCTCGTCCGTGACCTCCGGGCCGATGCCGTCGCCCGGGAGAACCGCGATTTGATATTTCTTGTGTTCTGTAGACACCCCGCTACCCTACCGATTCCATTTCGACGGGTGAGGCTGCCGTATCGGCCGGGGCCGACTGCTTCAGCCAGCTCATCATGTCACGCAGCTTCTTGCCGACGACCTCGATCGGATGCGTCCTGGACGCTTTTCGGAGAGCCGCCATCTTCTCGCCGCCGGCCTCACATTCGGCGATCCACTCCTTCGCAAAGGTGCCATCCTGCACCTCTGTAAGAATCTTCTTCATCTCAGCCTTCACGGCATCGGTAATGACGCGAGGACCACGCGAGTACCCGCCATACTCCGCGGTGTCACTCACCGAGTAGTTCATGTACTCGAGCCCACCCTCGTAGTAAAGGTCGACGATCAGTTTGAGCTCGTGCAGGCACTCGAAGTACGCCAGTTCCGGTGGGTAGCCTGCCTCCACAAGCGTCTCGAAGCCCGCCTTGATCAGAGCTTCCGACCCACCGCAGAGCACGGCCTGCTCACCAAAGAGATCGGTCTCCGTTTCGTCCTTGAAATTGGTCTCGATGACGCCGGCTTTCGTGCCGCCGATGGCATCGGCATAGCTGAGCGCAAGCTCCAGTGCCGACCCGGTAGCGTCCTGATGCACCGCGACGAGGCATGGGACGCCTCGTCCCTCAGTGTAGGTGCGCCGCACAAGGTGGCCGGGCGACTTCGGCGCAACCATAAAAACGTCGACGCCTGCCGGCGGCCTGACCTGGCCATAATGAATGTTGAAGCCGTGACCAAAGCCAAGCGCCTTGCCCGCGGTAACGTGCGGCGCGATTTCGCTGTCGTAAACACGCTTCTGGTCCTGGTCCGGGATCAGGACCATGATCACATCGCCCCAAGCGGCGGCGTCGGACACGCTCCCCACCTTGAGACCCTTACTCGCCGCCTTGTCGACCGAGGCAGATCCCTCACGAAGTCCGACAAATACATCCACACCACTCTCGTGTAGATTCAGAGCGTGGGCGTGGCCCTGGCTTCCATATCCGATGACGGCCACTCGTTTCGACCGGATGACAGCCGGATCCGCGTCATAGTGTACCTTCATTGTCTCCTCGCGTGTTCAGATTTCGTGTCCGTTCGTTCAGCCTCGATCAGGCCCAATCAGTCCCCGAATACCAGTTTCCGGCGCATTGCCACCCTACCCGAGCGCGCAATCTCTTTAATGCCATGAGGCTGCATCATGCCGACGAAGGCGTTGATCTTTGTGGTCGGACCGGTCAGCTCGAAAGTCATCGTGTCCGGCGTGATATTGACGACGTTGCCGCGGAAGATGTTGATCGTGTCCATTAGCTCGGCACGGGTGTCCTTCGTGAAGGAGACCTTGACCAGACACAACTCGCGCTCAACGAAGTCCTCGTTCGTCACGTCGTCGACGAGCAGCGTGTCGACGAGGTTTTTTAACTGCTGTAGCACCTGGCCGATGATGCGGTCGTTGCCGGTGGTGACAATGGTCATCCGGGACACGGATGGATCATCGGTCGGCCCCACGGACACGCTTTCCAGGTTGAATCCTCGCGCCGAGAACATATTGGCGACGCGATTGAGTGCTCCGATCGAGTTCTCTAGGAGCACTATGATCACGTGCCGGTGTACCGACTCCGGTTCGCCCGGCTCGATACCCTCGCCGGCCGCCTTCTTGCGGAAAATCTGTTGGGGTGTGAGTGTCTCTGGGGCCATGATTGCGATTCGAATTTGGTGGCGTCAGGCGCAGTTTTCCGGCGTGAACCGCTGCGTGATCATGTCGTCGGTGGCGGCGCCCGCAGGTACCATCGGGAAGACCATCTCCTCCTTGATGACCTGAAAGTCCATCACGACCGGGCGGTCGTTAATCTTCCACGCCTCGTCAATGACGGCGTCCACATCCTCCGGACGTGTGGCTCTCAGACCGACGCAGTGGTAGGCTTCCGCGAGCTTGACGAAATCCGGGTTGGTATCTGTGAGGTCTGTATGACTGAACCGATTCTCATGGAACAGCTCCTGCCACTGCCGCACCATGCCGAGGAAGTTGTTATTCATGATGACAACCTTTAGCGGCAAACCGTGAGCCGCCGCGACGCCAAGCTCCTGGGAGTTCATCAGGAAGCCGCCGTCGCCGTTGACGGATATCACCGGCAGGTCACGTCCGCGGACGCCGAAGCAAGCACCTATGGCCGCAGGCAGAGAAAAGCCCATCGTACCGAGCCCGCCGGACGTGATGTGCGATCGCGGCTCTACATAGTCGAAGAACTGGGCGGTCCACATTTGATTCTGTCCCACATCCGTGACGACGATGGCGTGTCCGCCGGTCTTGGCGCGGAGGCTGCGGATGACCTGTTGCGGTCGAAGGTTGCCGTCGCTTTCGAAGTCGAGCGGGCACTGCTTCTTCCATTCGCTGATGCGGTCCAGCCACGCTGAAGTGTCGAGCTGGTTAAGATGAGGTTCAAGCTGACCGAGAACCGCCTTGACATCACCAAGAACGGGGCAGTCCGCCGGGACGTTCTTTGAGATACATGCCGGGTCGATGTCGATGTGGATGATTCGAGCATGCGGCGCCCACGCGTCGAGCTTGCCGGTGACGCGATCGTCGAAGCGGGCCCCAACGGCAATGAGCAAGTCCGCGTTCTGCACGGCCTGGTTAGCATACCAGGTACCATGCATTCCGAGCATACCTACCGAAAGCTCGTCGTTCTCCGGAAACGCACCGAGCCCGTGGAGCGTGGTCGTTACTGGAATCCTGGCCTTGCGAGCGATCCGCGTGAGGATCTCGCCGCCACCGGAGTTGATCGTCCCGCCGCCGACGTAGAGCAACGGTTGTTTCGACCGATTGATCATCTCGACGGCACGCTCGATCTGATCCTCTGGCGCCTTCTTGACGTAGCTATACCCGCGCAGGCTGATGTCCGGGGGGAAATTGAACTCCGTCTCCGCCATCAGCACATCTTTCGGTAGATCCACGACAACCGGCCCCGGGCGTCCCGTCTCCGCAATGTGGTAGGCTGCCTTGACGGTCGCCGCCAGCTCCTTCACGTCGCGAACAAGAAAACTGTGCTTGGTGATGCTTCTCGTGACACCGATCGTGTCGCATTCCTGGAAGGCATCGTTGCCGATAAGATGGGTCGGCACCTGACCCGTGAAGACGACGATCGGTATCGAGTCCATGTAGGCGTCTGCGATGCCGGTCACGCAGTTGGTAGCTCCCGGACCGCTCGTGACGAGCACCGTGCCTGCTCGGCCCGTCGCCTTCGCGTAGCCTTCCGCCGCATGTGTCCCGCCTTGCTCATGACGGACAAGGACATGCTTGAACTTCGGCTCGAGTCGCGCCATCTCATCGTAGATCTTGATGACAGCGCCTCCCGGATGTCCGAAAACGTATTCGACGCCCTGCGCCTCCAGAGACCGGATCAGAATCTCAGCGCCGCTGAGGACTTGCCCCGCGTGAGGACTACCGTTCGATTGCGGTTCGCCGGCGACGGATCCGTTTTGGCGAGTCTTGGACGGCTTGAATAACGTGTCAGTGGACTTCATTTCGGTGGCACTTCACTGTTTGATGGTCGGCAGGCGTTGTTGTAATGGTCTGCGCGTGTC
>JAHHLP010000121.1 GCA_018679295.1 Rhodothermia bacterium | reverse complement strand
GTGCAAGATCCGCCATGAATGCCGCAACGGACTGAGCGATGTCCGACAGGAGTGAAGCATGGTCTCCTTGTGTTCCTCCCTGGCTCGAATGCGTATCGAAGCCGCCCTTACTTACGGTGTAAACGTTTGTCGGCAGGCCTCCGCGCAGCATGCGCGCGACAACGGCGAGGCTTGTTGACAAACCGGAGCCAGGATACTCGGCCAGATTTGTGCCGGCACTGGATGCATTCTGTACCGACTCCACGTACCGAAAAGAGGCGTTGGTGACGCTTCGGATGAATGAGAGCTCCTCCCCGTATAGAGTCGGCGGGACGTTGTCCGTGTCGTAGAAACCTCCCTGCTCGACGAACCTCTCGAGATCACTGGCATCGGAGAAGGTCACAGCCACGTTTCCGGCTGTGCTCTGGAAGAGAGTCGCCGGACCGCCGACGCGGACGGCAAGGGGGTAGTCAAGCGGGTCGCTGAAGAAATTCGGATTGTCATTGAGCAAGTACCTTGCGAGCCAACCGGTACTTTCGGGAGATCCCTGATCGCGAGCCGTCGACCAGTTGACTGTGCCCTCGAAATGACTTCGCGTTTGGTTCGGATACCCGACGTTGTGTACCACCGACATCTTCCCATCCAGCCATAGGGATTCCAGTGGCTGCAGTGCGGGGTGAATTCCTGTTTCCGGATCCAGCAGAATCGAGCTTGCCTTCGGAATCGCGATCGTGGGACGCTGGTTGTAGTAGATGTCGTTTTCCACCGGAATGACGGTGTTGAGTCCGTCGTTTCCGCCGTTCAGCTGGATGAGGACGAGGATCCGATCGGAGCCGGCTTGCTGTAACGCACTCAGAAGACTTGATTGGCCGAATGCCTGAACTGTGTGGCTGCCGACCGTCAAAATTGTGCCCGCCGTGGCAAACCCCATTCGCGTCAGGAAGTCACGTCGCGACCACGCATCATGGTCCCTTTCGTGAGCGTGACCGTGATGGAGGCACGCTCCGTGACGGTGGTGTTTTGCCGGTCTGTCCATTCTGTGCTTCATGGTCGGTCGACTTCGGGATGTCAGGTCAGCTGATACGCGGGGAGTTGAACGAGGTACGTCAGGTAGGCGCGAAGCAATTGCCGCGCCGCGACGGTCCTTTGGGACGTGCCGTCGGGAGAACTGGGCCACTCATTAAACGGCGTTCCGTCCAGGAGAATCTTGGCCAGGTTCTGCTCGTGCGGCGGAGCGTTCTTTACTTCCGAAGGCAGCAGATCCGGGTCTCCGGCAAACGGCTCTTCGATCTCTCGTATGCCCGTCTCGGCAAGCGGTATGGGGACGAAGGCAGATGCGAGATCGACAGCTATCCGAAACGGGTCCGACGGATCGGAGATCTTCGAAACGAGCTCGAACGGATCGTACGATGCTCCCTCTCTTTCGTAGATAACGTCACCGAGCAGTTTCCATCGGTCTGGCAGGGTGCTGGTCGTCAGCCATGTGTGATGTCCGGGATTGCCGCTGGCGTCGGGAGGGTTGAATCCGGGCCACCCCGCGACGTTCGGTGGGTTGAGCAGCTCTTCCCCAAGATTGATTGCGGCCAGAGCGTCTCTTACCCGGTCCCAAAGGGTCGTCGTTACGACCACCTCCGCCTCGCGAATAAATCCCAGCAGGAATTCGACCGGGCTCTTGATCCGCGCACCGATTACAGTAGATCGATAGAAATGAGCACTTTTGAACAGCTTCCGAAGCACCGGGACGATCTCGAAGTCCGCGGCAATGAGCTCGGAAGCAATGGCGCTCACGACGGCCTCGTCAGGCACCGCATGTACGAAAAAGGTGTACAGCTTCCGGCCGAGGAAGTGGGCGATCTCGGACGCACGCTGCGCAAAAACGACGTCCACGACATCGTGGTAGCCGAAGGTGCCCGTTTGGCCTAGAAAACTCTTTGTGCCCGAATCGTGTCTTTGCGGGTCAAATGAAGCCGTGCGATTACTCGCTACAACCCATCCGGTAAGTGCCCGCGCAATCTCTTTGATGTCGTTTTCGCTGTAGTT
Organism: Rhodothermia bacterium; assembly: GCA_018679295.1. Classification (GTDB taxonomy): domain Bacteria; phylum Bacteroidota; class Rhodothermia; order Rhodothermales; family JABDKH01; genus JAHHLP01. The sequence continues at coordinate 2,711 of JAHHLP010000121.1, read as the reverse complement.
TTCGCTGCCGTCGGGAGCGTACTGCCCCATGGTGAAGAGCTCGAGCAGCTCTCGGGCATAGTTCTCGTTGGCAGCACCTGCTTCGTTCAGGTACCCATCGAGATACAGGAGCATGGAGGCGTTGAGACCGATATCTCGGATCAGCTCCCTGAAGTTGCCGAGCGCATTCAGCCGCAAAAGCTTGTAGTGATCGTGGCACAGATGCCCGATCGACAGGGAGGTCTTGTTCTGGTTGATGCTCCACTGAGTCGGCATGTGGTTGTGCCAGAAGAGCGTCATCTTTTCGACCAGACCTTCCGAACGCATCGCATTCAACCACCCTATCTGCAGGTCGTAAATTTCGTTGACGCCGGTTGAAGAGTTGGAGCCATACCAAGAGGGTGGTTCTGGCAGCGGAACCCCAAGTGCCGAGTTGACAATACGGTCGACGGCGGCGCCGACGGAGCCGTCGTTGTAAGCGCGGTCGACATCTCGCTTGAGTGCGCCGAAGTGTGTTCTGGCGACAAGGTGCCGGGCCGTCGTACGGTTCCAGGCGCCGGAATACGGTGCGAGGGACTGGGGACTTGACGACTTGGGCAGAGGGGAGAGTGGTGTACCTACCGTATGGATTCTGTCCATGAACGCTTCGTTCGGGTGACTCTGGTGGCGTTAATCTTGTCGAGCCCTCGAGCTATCCAAACTGCCGCCGCGAAGCGCTTCCCCTTACGGGGGGACACGTAGCCTGAAAGAAAGCAGGCGTTGGAAGGGATTTATTAATACTGGGCTTCGTGGGAGATCGGCAAAACGAAAGCCCGATTTAAATCGGGGCCGCACTCACGAGCACGATGCTGGGCGGCGAGACAGAAGGATTTGCGACTGGTCTTGCGCCTCAAGACGTCCATTGGGACCTTCAGATGCCGGCGCTATCAACCGATAGTGTCTGCCCCGTAGTAGGGCCTGAGAGGCTCAGGTAGCAGCACCGTCCCGTTGGCCTGTTGGTAGTGTTCCAGTAGCGCCGCCACGGTTCTTGGCAACGCAAGTGCACTGCCGTTTAGCGTGTGCACAAACTCAGTCTTCTGCTGGCCTTGCGGTCGATACCGGATTCGCATGCGCCGCGATTGAAATGCTTCGAAATTCGAGATCGATGAAACCTCCAACCACCTCTCCTGACCCGCACTCCATACCTCGAGGTCGTATTTTTTGGCCTGACTGAAACCCATGTCGCCAGTGCACATCAGAAGCCTGCGGTATGGCAACCCAAGTCGTTGCAGCACACGCTCCGCGTCGTCGCGCATCGTCTCTAGCGTCTCATAGCTGTCCTCGGGTTTCACAAATTGTACCAGTTCCACCTTGTCAAATTGATGCAGCCGGTTCAATCCGCGCACGTGCTTGCCATATGACCCCGCCTCTCGCCGGAAGCATGCGGAGTACGCGCAGTACTTGATCGGTAGGGTCTCCGACTCAAGAATCTCGTCGCGCAAAAGGTTTGTAACCGGGACTTCCGCAGTCGGCACGAGATAGAGTTCATCTCGCGGCACCTCGTACATGAGATCCTCCTTGTCGGGGAGTTGTCCGGTCCCCCTTGCAGAGTCTTCGTTGACAAGCAGGGGCGGCTGGATTTCGGTGTATCCACCCTCATCGCTTGCAAGATCGAGAAACATTGCGATCAACGCGCGCTCAAGCTTCGCCCCGGGCCCGACAAAGAAGGGAAAGCCGGCACCGGTGACCTTGGAACCGCGATCGAAATCGATCAAACCGAGGTTTTCGCTGATCTCCCAATGGGGAAGGGGTTCAAAGTCGAATTTGCGTCGCTCACCGAACTCGCCCACCACCTCGTTGTCCTTCGCACCCGACCCGTCGGGAACCGTCTCGTGCGGGATGTTCGGAACCTCGAGCAGAAGTGCGTTCACTGTTGCCTCAGCGGCTCGTGCTGCTTCTTCACGCTCCCTAATCTCTTTCTTCAGAAGGGAAGTCTCGGCGATTCGATCATTCGCTTCCTCCTTGCGTCCAGACTTCATCAACTCCCCGATCTCCCTGGACACGTCGTTCGAGCGCGCCTGTGCCTCCTGAAGCTCGCTGAGCTCGGCTCGCCGTGTGCGATCTGCCTCGAGCAGCCTGTCAACTACATCGGTGTTCTCCAGGCCCTTTCTGGCCATGGCGTTTCGAACCTGATCCGGATGCTCCCGGACCCACTGCAGATCTAGCATCTAGTCTTCATTAGATGGATTTAGAATGACGACAAACTCGCTACGCCAAAATCTGTGAACTAGTCTGAGGAAACCCTGGATTCGATCTTTGTCCTCAGGTCCGTTAGCGCCTCGCGAAGTGATCGCGGCTTGAATCCCAGTTCGGTTTCAGCCTTTAGAATGATGAAGCCCGTTTTGGGTGGGCGAGGAGCGGTTTGGCTGAACGTTGAGGCATCGACCGCATCGATCAGTCCCGGGTCGAGCTCGAACACTTCGGCGACGATTTCCGCGAACTCGTGAACCGACATTAGTTCGCGTCCCGAGATGTGGTAGATCCCCGACTTGTTGAATCGCACGATGCGCTCAACCCCGCGAGCAAGGTCGTCCACGTATGTCGGAGTCCGAAACTGATCGGTCACAACTGAGATGCGATTCGCTTTCGAAAGCTGATCGACAATCCACAAGGCGATGTTTGATCGGCCAAGATCATCCCCGGTGCCGAACACGAGAACCGTTCTTACGATGGACCACCGATCCAGTCCGGCC
>JAHHLP010000507.1 GCA_018679295.1 Rhodothermia bacterium | reverse complement strand
CCTGTACTTCGCGCTCAAGAGCGCCGACAACGTCTACCTCGAGGACGGAAGAAACGGCCTCGAGGTCATCAGCCAGGTCCTCCGCCACATCCTTGAGCCGGGCGAGCGAGTAGTCGGCTGCCAGGTTGATCGTCATGATCGGGAATTCCGACAGGTCAATCTCATTGACCATCGGCTCCTCAGCATCGTCTGGCAGGTCCGGCTTCGCGATATCCACCTTGTCGCGGACCTTCTGAAAAGCGTCGTCGATTGACACGTCGGGATCGAACTCGATGACGACGCTCGATACGCCCTCGGTAGATGTAGACCTGATCTCCTTGATCCCATTAATCGACTGGATCTCTCGTTCAATCGGCTGTGTGATGAGCGACTCGATGTCGTCCGGGCTTGCTCCCGGATAGACGGTCGTGACGACGATATTTGGAATCTCGATCGACGGGAAGGACTCCTTCGGGATCGTTACGTAGCTCAAAAGGCCGCCGACGACGAGGATGATCGTTAGCACGATCACGCTCGTCCGGTAGCTAATAGCAAGATTGGTAATCTTCATTATTCCGTCCGGGTTGGGGCTCGCGGCGTACTAGCTGCTCGAAGTGAGGGCGGTAGGCTGTTGATCGGCGTCCTCTGATGGTGCCGATTCCGAATCGTCCTCTACGATTTCGAGAGCATCACCCGGCGTCAGGAGGTTCTGCCCTGCCGTTACCAGCCGGTCGTCCGACTCCAGTCCATCGAGGATGACAGTTTTGCCGGAGTGGGTGGGCCCCACCCGGACCGCCCTGCGCACGGCCACAGTTTCACCGCCACGAGTTTCTGCGACGAATACGTTCGTTCCGTTTTCGTCCCGCATGACTGCCGACAGCGGTACGACAAGGACATCGGTCAGCTGGTCCCGAGTCACCATCACCTTAGCGATCATTTCGGGCTTCAGCTTGCCTTGAGCGTTGTCGATTTCGATCTCGATTGGGAATGTTCGGCTGGCCCGGTCGATCACGCGGCCAACGAAGGATGCCTGTGCCTCGACCGTTCCGAGGCCGTAGTCCGCGAAGTCAACGCGAACCGTCGATCCATTCTCGATGTCGCCCGCGTAGCGTTCAGGAACGCCCGCCGTGATCTTAACGCGAGCTGTATTGACGAGGCGAGCAACAGGAGCGCCCGGGACGACCTGCTCCCCGCGCTCTACCATTTGTGTCTCCACGCGCCCACTGAACGGAGCGGTGATTCGGGTGTATCGCGACTGCTCACGAGCCTGCGCGAGAAACGCCTCCGATTGCTTCAGCTGTGCTTCCGCCTGATTCATCTGGGTCCTCACGCTCTCAAACTCGAGGGCGCTAATTACCGAGTCGCGGTAGAGTGGCTCCTGACGCTTGAAGGTGTCCAAGGCAAGATCGTACTGCGCCTTGGCTGCCGTGACCTGGGCCTCGGCCTGCTCGACGCCGGCATCGGTAATACCCGGATCAATACGGGCCACGAGTTGGCCGCGCCGAACGAAGGTACCGAGGTCGGCCAGATAGACGATTGTGCCTGCCGTCTGTGACGACAGGGTAGCGTCGTCGATCGCTTCTACGTCACCGGTGATCTGAATCACGTCTGTGAACGTGGAGGGCGAGACCGTGGCGGTCTGCACGCGTACGGTTCTCCGGTTGGAGTTGACGGCTTCCGTACCGGGCTCGGATGCGGAGGGATCGTCCGGTTGTCCGCATGCGGTCAGCGACACTGTCAGGACGAGGGCTACGACAAGATGAGTACTAAGACGTGACATTGTTTTCTCAAACAGTGAGTAAATAAATCGATGAAGATTATGGCTGACTTATCGCATGGTCAGCTGTGATTGTGCGGCTTCAGTGAGGCTAACCGTTCCTGTGGCTGTCTCGAGTCGACTAAGGGCAGTGTTGTAATCGAAGACAGCCTGCAGGTACCCGAGCCGGCTCTGGTCGAGCAGCTCCGACGCCTCGCGCTCGTCGAGGGGGCTCGCCACACCCTCGCGCAGCCGGGCGCTTGCATACTCGTAGTTGAGTTCGGCCCGCTCGACATTCTTCTCCTGGCTCGCGATTCTCAACTGCGCTGTCCTAACGTCGCGAAGCGCCTGCTCCACCTCGAGGCGGATCGAATTCAGCAGCTGCTCTTGAGCGATTTGAGCGCGCTCGGTGGCAATCACGCGCTGCTGTACACGCTGGTGCCGTTGAAAACCATCAAAGATGGTCCACGAAAGGCTGAGGCCGACGCTGGCCGTGAAGTCCCAGTAGTCATCGCTAAAGAAGTCGTTCGTCGTCGACGAGAACGAGAACGGATCCGCCGGGTCGGTGATGGTACTAGTTCGGTTGTCCGGCACGTTTCCGATGTATGCAAAGTCGGCGATGGCGTCGAGAGTCGGGAAGTATTCGGCCCGTGCGACTTTCCACTGGATGTCCTCCAGTTCGAGATTCAGGTTACTCTGCTCAACGTCAGGGCGATGCTGGAGGGCGGTTTGGAGGGCCTCCTCGAGGCTGACTGTATGAAGCGTGGCATCGAGATTGGGCTCAAGGTTGGTCGTCAGCACGATGGGCTGGCTGACCGGTATGCCGAGTGTGAACTTCAGCTGGTCGAGGGCGGCATCCGAATCGCTCGACGTGCTGATCAGCTGTGTTTCGAGGTTGGCAAGTTCGACCTCGGCGCTTAGCCGCTGGAATTTCGGTGCCACACCTCGGGCGACGCGCAGGGCAGCCTCTTTAGCGGTGACCGCGGTGCGTGCGACGCTCTGCGCTACCACTCGCTTATTCGCACCCGCCAGCAACGCTTGATAGTACTGGCGCCGCACCTCATCGATGATCAGTTGCTCCTGGCGATTGGCACCGGCTTCTCGGGCGGAGCGCAGGTATTTCGTGGCACCGGCAACGCCCCAGAATGTGCGGATGTCGAAGACCTTCTGGGAGACGCTTATGCCGGTGCGAAACTGATTCGGAATGCCAAACGGGTTGTCCGTGTCGGCCGGTTGGATGCCGGCGTTCTGAAGGCCCTGCGACTGCCGGAGGAAGAACTCCTCGACTGTGATTGGATTTGTCGAGGCGTCGGCGTCCGTTCGCGCCCTTTCGTTAAAGGCCAGCCAGTCGATGAAGCCGAGGCTCTGGAAAAACCCGCCCGCGTCGCTACCTGCAAAAGGGTTGGCGGTCTTGATGTTGCGCGTGTATCCTGAACTCAGGCTAACCTGTGGGAAGACCTGCCCCCAGCCTTCCTTGACGAGGGAGGAAGCCTCATCCACGTCAAGGCGTGCGTTGCGGATCGCGTAGTTCTTGACCAATGCGATCTGGATCGCTTCGTCCAGGGTGAGACCTATCGGCTGGCTAGCCGGCGCTGCCGATTGGGCGGACGCCAGTTTCGGTGTCGACGCGGATATCGAAAGCGCACAGAGCGCGGCGGTTAAAACAGTCCAAAATCGTCCGAAAGACACTACTGCGGAATCCGATTGGTCTTCAGGGTGCAGGCTGGGGCTGATTCTTTGTCGGCTGGGGCTCAACATTATTGTCACGTGTTGCGGTTACTAATTCTTGTCCCGGACCGCGAGTCCGTCGAATAACATGGTCGCGATGAACTCCGCGTTCTCTGATGCGCTGTAGGGTGCGGTTTCCTCGGGGGATCCAAATCGATTGCAGAGACAGACGTGCGTATAGCATCCGTTGATGTTGCCGAGCAGCATGTGTGCGACGGCGGTTGCGCTCAGCGGCTTCAGGACGCCTGCATCCATCGCTGCCTCGATTGGCGGAACGAGTGCATCTACAATGCGATCGCGCTGACGGCGAAAGTACTCGGTCTTTTCCGGGTCGTCTCCGAAGATGTAACGGTGGGCCTCCTTGATGGCGATCAGAAAGAGGTCATCCTGTTCCGCCAGGAACGCAAACGTGTGGTCCAGGAAGCGAACAACGACGGATCTAATGTCATCTGTCTTGACCGCGGCGATGGAAAAGTGGGAGTCGATGATTTCAATGATCCCGTCGTACAATTGGTCGAGGAGGGCGAACAGTATTTCCTCTTTTCCACCGGCGAAGTAGTTGTACAGCGTGCCTTTTCCGAACTCGGCGCGGGCTGCGATCTCGTCGAGCGTCGCGTTCGCATAGCCCCTCTCGGCGAATACGGCCTGCGCTGCCTCCAGCATGGCCCGTCGCCGTGCTTCCTTTTCACGTTCCCGTCGCGACGGGGCTTTCGTCTCTTCGGCTATCTGCATGTATTGTTAGAGAGTTTTGACTCGTGTCTCTGCCGGGGCTGTTTGACGCAGTGGCTTCGTTCTGATTTCGCGCTCCCGCAGCAAAAGTGACCGAGTAGTCATGAAGTGACCCCTACGTCATCATTTGACCTTGGATTCACTTCGGATATGAAGATGCGGGCAAGAAGGGGGTGGAGAATTGGAGACCAGACGCGTTTGGGAAGGAAGGAGAACAGGTAGACGTAGAGGTAGGCCTGTGGTTGCCCGCCTACGCGGGCATGACGATTTTGAAGTTATCCCAGACTAGACTCGGGACCCAAGGGGGGAGAAGACCTCGCTGTCGTCGGGTGCCCGCATCACGCGCACAGCGTTCGACGTGGTTTGCCGCGGCCTGCCGGCTCAGGCCCGGATATGGGTCACCGAGGGGTCACTGCCGTCAGGTGAGGATGAGCGGTATGTCCCGCTACACGTACTCGTTCAGCTGATGAGCGCTGAGGTACTCTACGATGTTCTTGACCTGTTGCGCGCTGTCCCGATGACATATCAGAATCGCATCCTCCGTTTCGACAACCACGGCGTCGTGGATACCAACCAAAGCGATAAGTCGTTTGTCGGACTCAACGAGGCAGCGGCTTGAGTCATGCACGATAACGTTTCCGCTAAGAGCGTTGCCATGTTCGTCCTTCGGGCTCAGGTCATAGACGGCGCGCCAGTCACCCACGTCGCTCCACCCGAAAGAGCCCGGAACGACGAACACGTTGTCGGCGCGTTCCATCACACCATAATCGATCGACAGGCTGGGGCAGGATGCGTACGCCGAATGTACGGCTGCCTCCTCATCGTCGGTGCCGGCTGCACTCTCCAACTCGGTAAAGGCAGCCGCCGTGTCTGGCATATGTTTTTCGATTGCGTGCCGAATGGAGTCGGCCCGCCAGATGAACATGCCGCTGTTCCACAGGAAGTCCCCCGAGTCCAGAAACCGTTCTGCCGTTTCGATGTCGGGCTTTTCGGCAAACGTTCGGACGCGGTGCGGTTTTAACGCGCCGTTTCCCTCGTGGTCCGACGTGCCGTCAAACTGGATGTAGCCATAGCCGGTCGCGGGATGCGTCGGCGTGATCCCAATGGTGACCAACGTGTCCTCTTCGACCGCTTTCTCGGCCGCGACGCGAAGCGTGTCATGAAATCTATCAACCTGCTGAACGAGGTGATCCGCGGGCAGGACGACCATGACCGCCTCAGGGTCCTGGCTGTAGAGCTTGATCGCCGCATAGAGTATACAGGGGGCTGTATTTCGTCCAACAGGCTCTGCGAGGATATTGTCTTTCGGTATGTTTGGGAGCTGTTCGCGCGTCTGGTCCACGTAATCCGCATGCGTCACCACGAAGCATCGATCCGGCGGGATCAGGCTTTCCAGCCGGTTAACGGTCTTTTGGATAAGCGTGTCCTCACCGAGGACGCGCAGGAACTGCTTGGGACGGGCCCGGCGACTTTCGGGCCAGAAGCGGCTACCGATTCCGCCTGCCATGATGACGGCGTATAGATTCATTTAGAAATCGAGTTCGTCCGTTTTGGGCGTCTGTGGGGTTGAGCAATTTAGTGTTCCGTGGCACGAGCCACCACCCCATGTACGCGACAAGTGCATCGTGCATTCGAATTGACTAGTTTTAGTAAGACCATCGTACCGCGTCCCCCCAAGGTGCGGATTCGCGTGGTCTTCGTCCGGTACCGTCAGTCCCACTACACTCCGTCCCTACGCTAAGCTGTTACACTGCCTTAGCGGGAGCGTCCGGTCTTACTCATGCAGCGAACGATCTGCGTGCTCGCCGTGCACTTCAACAACCATGAAGAGGTTCTCTCATTTGTGCGGAAGGTTCGTGACCTGGGAATTCCTGACGGGTGGGACCTCGACATCAGGGTCGCAGACAACAGCGGCAATTGGCCGGAGGAGCTTCCGGCCGAGGGCTTCGCGCTCGCAAGGCCGACAGAGAACCTCGGCTACCTGAATGGCTGTGGATTTGCACTGCAGTCTTGGCGTGAAGAGCACGACAGCGACCTGCCGGAATTGGTATTAGTCTGTAACACAGATGTCGTGTTCGCTGCCGAGACGATGCGCAAAATCCTAGACTTCGAGTGGCCTACACACGTAGCGGCGATAGGTCCCGATATACGTACCTCCAGCGGACTCAGCCAGAATCCGTTCTTGTCCGAGAGGCCTTCGCGGTTTCGCATACGTATGCTCTACCGTCTGTTCTCGGGGCGGTGGTTGCAGAGGGTGGTGCATGGTGTCGTGAAGTCACCCGTATACGGCGTATGGCAGTCGTTCAAGGATAAGTTCCGCAGTCAATCGGTCCGCGAAGAGGATACTCACAATGAACTTCGAGCGATCTACGCTGCTCACGGCTGCGCAATATTCTTGACACGGTCATTCTTCGAGGCAGGGTGCGAGATCCAACTCGGCTGGCAAATGTTCGGCGAGGAAATTCACTTGGCTGAACAAATTCGAATCGCCGGGCTGACAGCCGTCTGGATGCCCGGAGCCCGATTGACGCACGCAGTGAGCTCCACATTGAGTTCAGTGAAGGGCGAGAACATCATCAAGTGGCGAGCCCAGGCGTTGACTGGCCTATGGAATTTGTACTTCCGGTGAGTAGCAGGTCTTGCTGCGGCGCAAACGATGCTATCGGTCGGTGCGCCAGATGCCGATGCCTGATAGCAGGTTCGTTATCCACTAGTCGAGTGCGAGCGTTTTGAGGTCCGACACTAGTTTGAGTTTGTCAGAGTCGGCACAAATTCGTCCTTCCGACCAGGCACGCTGGTCAATAGATGCCGCCACCTCGGTTTGGCTCTCGACGATCGTGGTTGGGTTGGCAATGGTTGCCGCCAAGATCATCAAGCTAGGGTTTCAGTACACCCGTCTCTACTCAACATGGAAGATCGTTGGAGTGGCCGCTGCAATTGTCGCGTCGGCTGTTCTTATCGGAGCTTTCGTTTATGCCATGAGAGATCGCCTGCTTCGGATGCGCATGAGTGGCCTAACGATTGGGTTGTTCCTCGTAGGAGCGTGGCTCCTGGTGGAGGCGGCCGCCGTGGTGAGCACCGGGAGCTTCTATTTCGTCGCCTATCGCGCCATAGCGGTGTTTAGGTGGGACGCGGTGGCGCTCGGCGTGCTGTCGTTTTTCTTTTTCAGTATTACCCGTCTCGGTGGCACACGGCTAACTATTTCAAAGTCTGTAGTTATCTGGGCTACGGCATACGTGCTTACGTTGCTGATTTCCCTGGATGTGGCATACTTCGTCACGTCGGGCTCGACCGGAAACTGGTTCTTGCTTCAGTATGCGTTTCAGCAGTGGCACTTCGTCGGAGCGCCAATTATTGCGGAAGGTGGCGCTTTCCTCTGGGCGATCGTCGCGGTTCCACTACTCCTGTCGGCGATCGTTTGGCTGATCTGGAAGGTAATACACCGCACTGGCCGTCTGGGACACACCAGTTGGCGCCGGCCGAAGTGGCACGCAGTCGCCTACCTTTTTGCCGCCACTGTCACTATTGCACTTCTGTGGCCAGAGCGATTTCTCGAAGACGAGTACCGCGTTCAGACTAGTAATCTCTTCTTCGCGCTGGCCTCCGACATCGTTGATTTGCCATCGGCGCTTGATAATCCACCAAGTGCTATCGACCCCGAAGATGTGCCCTTCTATGCAGCCGATGTCATTGCTGAACCGCGGACGGAATCGTGGCAAGGTAGACACATGGTTGTGTTCGTATTGGAATCCGCACGTGCGGCGTCGGCTCCTCCGTTCAATCGCGACGGTGCAGCGATGCCTTTCTTGAACGGAATATCGAAGGAGTCTTTGGTGGCCAGACGGATGTACACGTCGGTCCCCTTCACGGCGGAAGCCCTTGTGGCGATGCTTCATGGTGTGCATCCGCCATCTACGGGTTGGGACTTCTATGGTAACATCCGCAAACCCGCGGTTCCCGCACTCCTTCGGTCTGCAGGCTACAAAACAGCGTTCTACACAAGTGCCGAGTTGAGCACCGTTCGACGTGAAGAGGAGATGCTCCGGAATATGGGATTCGACCAGGTTCAAAGTGCGAAGACACTGCCCAGCGAGGGTTTCGAATCGTTGCTATACACCGGCTTTGAGGATCGGATCATGCTGGGGCCGGCTGTCGAGTGGGCGAAGAGGCAGCAGGCGTCCGAGCAACCATTCTTTATGGTTATGCTGACCCAGCAAGCTCACCATGACTATCGCGTGCCGGCCGCGTTCAAGACGACAGACTTTCAAACCGGCATTCCGGAACTGGAGGCCTACCTGAACGCGCTAGCATACTCAGATCGTTTTTTGGAGAACATGGTTCGATCTCTAGCGACCGATTCGACATCCAATAGTCCGATCTTCGTCTTTGTAGGCGACCATGGACAAGCTTTCGGTGAACACGGATTTCGTTTTCATGGTCACCACGTGTGGGAAGAGGTCATCCGCGTCCCTTTCATCGTATACGATCCGCAAGCGTCTAAAGGAGGTGAGATTGGAGGACCGTATCAACTGGTAGACGTGTTTCCGACTGTGCTGGATTTGCTCGATCTCCGGCTTCAGGGTGAATTCCGTGGCGGAAGGTCCCTTCTGAGCGACGGGCCACGGGACAAGGTGTACGTGCCTGCCTCAGCAAATCAGGCGATGTCGCTTCTTACGGACTCCCTGAAGTACATCTACACGTATAGGCGTGAACCGATGAAAGTGTTTGATCTTGGTGATGATGAGCTCGAAGAGATCGATCTCGGTGACGGCCTGTCGAAAGAGGACAAGGCGGCAATCGAGATTGAGCTTTTGACGTGGAGGCGGATGACGAACGACTACTTCGACTTGCCGGCTGTCGCGTCTACCGAATGACGACGATCTTTTCCACCTTCGACATAGATCCAAGGTCCAGGTCCGCACCTTCCGAGCTGGCGAATACGCGGTACAGGTAAACACCTGTAGCCACAAGGTCTCCGTCCTCGTCGGTGCCGTCCCATCGCAGCTTGTTCCAGCCGATTCGCAGCGCCCCACTATCCAATTGTGACGGGTTGTCGATGAGGTCAAACTCACGAATGAGCCTACCATTTATCGTGTAGATTCGAAGACGGAAATCGTCGATGGTCTGTGCGTCCGCTCCCCGCATTCGAAAGGCGAACACGGTTTGGGTGTTCATGGGATTCGGATACGGATAGACACCTTCAAGCTCCACATCTGTTTGAGTCCGAAAGTGCACCTGGTAGGGATTGCTTGCGGCCGCGTTTCCGGAGCCGTCAAACGCCTCAACAACAAGCGTATGAACGGTGTCACTCGCCGGCAGCTCAGGCTCGTACAGAAGTCGTGTCAGCTCCCCCTTCTTGGCGGGTAGTTGCAACAGTTCGGAGAAAGCAACGTCCTTTTGGTTAAGCGTGACACGCACGATCGTCGTGTCCCCGCTTAGTGGTATAAATTTGTTTTCATCAGTGACGACGATTT
>JAHHLP010000180.1 GCA_018679295.1 Rhodothermia bacterium | reverse complement strand
GCCGGCGAATGGATCGTTGCGAGCGAGGTTCCACTGGAACAGCCCTGGCGAGGACCTGCAAAACTCGGCCGCATGTTGGCGTCGGTCATACAGGAGTCCTTCGAGCTCGATCGTTCGTTACGGCCCGAGACGACCCCGGTGATCCTGTGCTTCGCCGAACGGGAGCGCCCCGGCCGTCTCGATGATCTGAACGATCGTGTCATTGCCATCGCTCAGCAAGAACTCGATTTCGATCTGCATCCGTCTTCGCTGACGATCACGCAGGGCCGGGTTGGTGCCGCCGTGGCACTGCGCGAAGCGCGCAAGTTGCTTTATGAACAAAGGCTGCCTGCGGTGATTATCGCGGCTGTCGATAGCTATCTGTCGGCACCTACGCTGAAGGAGTATGAGGAAAAACGCCGCTTGCTGACGGCAGAGAACTCGAACGGATTCATTCCGGGAGAAGGTGCATCGGCAGTGATCGTGAAGCGGCCTTGGCCCAGTAAGGAACCGCAGCTCGTTCTCATCGGGCTTGGTTTTGGCGTGGAACCTGCGACGATCGAGTCGGAGGAACCGCTGCGTGCGGACGGGCTTGTCCAAGCCATCAAGGGTTCGCTAGCAGAAGCGCGCGTGGACATGGGCTGGCTGGATTTCCGCATCACCGACGTTTCGGGTGAACAGTACGGGTTCAAGGAGGCATCACTTGCCGTGACGAGAATACTGCGCACGCTAAAGGACGAGTTCGACATCTGGCATGCTGCGGATTGTGTCGGCGAAGTAGGTTCCGCCGCGGGGCCGGTCGCACTGAATTTTGCCTGGCATGCGAGCGAAAACGACTACGCGAAGGGCACGAATATCCTGTGTCATTTTGCGAATGACGATGGTAAACGGGCAGCAACGATTTTTACTTACCAGCCGGTGACCAGTCATGGCTAATAACGTTTTCGCCAACGGTCGCGAGATCTCCTGTAAGAAAGCGGATGGAAAGTCGATCTGCTGTTTTCCAGATGTTTGCTTTACCCCGCCAGACAAGGTGCCGCCGACACCACCGGGCGTTCCAATTCCATACCCAAACACTGGTATGGCGAAGGATACAACCAGCGGCTCAAAGAAGGTCAAAATAAGCGGCCAGGAGATTCTACTGAAGAACAAGTCTTACTTTAAGACCAGCGTTGGCGATGAAGCAGGCTGCGCTACGAAGAAAGGCGTAATAACTAGCAAGACAAAAGGGAAAGTCTATTTCACTGCGTGGTCGATGGACGTAAGAGTAGAAGGTGAGAACGTCGTTAGACACATGGATCTCACTACTCACAATCATGGAAGCGGCCCCAACACGGCCCCGTGGACTTATGCGGACCGTATGGCTTCGGGAGTGGCTACAGGTGCATGCGATGAGGAAGCAAAGAAGGCAAAAGACGAGTGCGGCGACTTAGACAAAAAGGCGGAATGCCCACCCGAGGGGCAGGATCTCGTGGACGCAAGAAAAACTGGTAGTGGTAAATCAAGCGCCGAGAAAAAGAAGCTAGAGCGCAAGCTGGGAGGGGCGGTGCAAAAAAATCCGTGTCAGAAGGCGCTTCGTTGTTTTCTAACGCCGTATTCTCCAAACAAGTGTTGTCCCGGGCAAACCCCCGACCATCTTATTGAAGCAAAGGCTTTCTTGAAGCCCGGTGAAAAGCGCAACAAAGACGCGAAGAAGAATCCGGGTTGGTCAGGTTACGATCCCAACGCTGCGCCGTGTCTGTGTGCTGAGGGAGGGGCAGCCAACCTGAGTACGCACGGTGTCCTGTCTACAAAGCGGAAGGCTCAAGTCCTTGCTCACGGTAAGGGCAAGCCAATGTCTCTTGACAAGGCCGCCGATATCGGCGCCAACACAGCGGCGCACACGTTCAAGGGTTGTAGTGCTGCCTGCATCAAGGCTCAGCTAATGGCTTATCACAAGGGCGTGCAAGACGATCCCAATGCGACAGTAAAACCCCCAGCTCACGGGATGGGGGCCAGCAGTAAGGCGAAGCGTGGTGTTCTTAGTCGCGCTCAGAGCGCCGCAGGCGGATAGCAAGATATGGAAACGTTTAATGTCGATACCAAGAATTCGGAGCTAACAATCGTCTCAGGCCTTGCTATTGCGCCTGATACCGGCGCGCTCGTCATCTCGGTGGATGAGTTGTTCAGAGAGGATGAATCTCACAGTATATTAGCGATTGTAAAGGGCGGAAAGGTTACAGGGGTTGTCGTAGAGGAGTCCTGCCGCGGACTGTCACCACTCCCTCATTCGCGAGACGGGGTGGTGTTCCTCGGCGAGGACGGTGGCGTTTGGACGCATGAGTCCGGATCGTTCCAGCCCGTAGTAGAGGCGCTGGGCGGCAAGGAACTCAGTGGTCCGCTTCGTGCAGTCGGCTTAGATGCCGATAACCGTCTAATGGCGGTTGGGGCAGCTCTCCAGGTCTATACATCCAAAGATGGCTATCGATGGAACTCGTCACACATACCGGTTTCAGGGACCCTCGAAGAACTGGCGAACCACGGTTTGGAGTCCATGTGCGCACACGCTGGAAGGGGTACTTATTGTGTTGGTTGGGCTGGCGATGCATTTCTCCACGACCGTAATCACTGGTCGCAGCTGAGCGTTCCGACGAACGTCGATTTGTACGCAGTGCACTGCGGCGACGATGGCAACGTGTACATGTGCGGTGAGGAGGGTGTTCTACTGAAGGGGATCGAATCAGGCTGGACGCTCTTCGAGAACGAGGTAACGACAGAAAGGTTTTGGGGTATCGCAACGTTCGGCGGGCGGACTGTCGTTTCAAGCGACTATCTCTTGTATGAGATCAAGGACGATCAGCTTGTTCCTTTCTCATACTCCGAAGAAGATCATGTGCCAACCTACACGAACACGCTATCTGTTGGCAAAGACATCTTGTGGTCAGTTGGCAGCAAGCAGCTTTTCCAATATGACGGAAAAAGGTGGACCGAGTTGTTTACTTTCGCAGGTACCATCTAAGTGCGTCTGGCAGGGATTCCATTACCTAATGGCAGTCATTGAAAAAGTCGTTGAGCAGCACATGGATGATGGCGCATTTGCCTGGCTCTTGCGTAACGAGGCTGTCGTC
>JAHHLP010000069.1 GCA_018679295.1 Rhodothermia bacterium | reverse complement strand
GTTCCGGGCTCGACCTGCGCGCTGCAGTCGCCGAGGAAGATGTCGTTGTCCTGGAGCCGGGCAGGCGTGCACTTATCCCCACCGGCTTCCAGATCGCACTACCTCCCGGCTTTGAAGCGCAGGTTCGCCCCCGGAGCGGCTTGGCGATCAAACACGGCGTCACGGTTCTAAATGCACCCGGGACGATCGATGCCGATTATCGCGGCGAGGTTGGAGTCGTTCTGGTCAACCACGGAGAGGAGCCCTTCAAGATTCGCCGAGGTGATCGGATCGCGCAGTTGGTCGTCGCGCGTTTTGCACGCGTCGATTGGAGCGAAAAGGGCGCTCTGGACAAGACCGTTCGAGGGGAGGGAGGTTTTGGCCATACCGGTCGTTGATTAGGCTGCGTGATCTCGCGTGCGGCCACCATCTATTCGATGGTGCCCTTCACACGCCATCTGTTTGGGAATGATTAATTGAGTACAGTCACCATGAAGTGGATCACGTGCATTGTCTTGCCTGTCGCGATTGCGGCGACACCCGTATCTGCCCAGTCGGGGTGGAGCCCGGTACCTGCACGCCACGGGATGGTCGCTACAAGCCACTATCTCGGGACGGAGGTCGGCGTGCAGACGATGCGTGAGCACGGAGGCAATGCCGTTGATGCTGCCGTCGCAGTCGCCTTTGCACTCGCCGTCGCATACCCGTCGGCCGGCAACATCGGTGGCGGCGGCTTCCTCGTCTACCACGGTGCCGATGGCGACGTGACCAGCTTCAACTTTCGCGAAAAAGCGCCGCTTGCCTCCACGACCCGGATGTTTCTGGACGAGCAAGGAGAGGTGTGGGCCAACTCGAACCACGACGGACCCCTCGCTGTCGGTGTTCCGGGGACGGTGGCAGGACTAGCGTTGGCCCACCAGCGCCTGGGCTCGCTTCCGTGGTCGGATCTTTTGGAGCCCGCTGTAGAACTCGCCGAAAACGGCTTCCCCGTGGACTGGAATCTGTTTCGTTTCCTCGAATGGGTAGAGGAACACAGGGTTGAATTTCCAAGCACGGCCCGCGTGTTTCTCGACTCCCTGCAGAAAGCACCACAGCCGGGTAGTCTGCTGCGGCAACCCGACCTGGCAGCGACGCTTCGAAGGATTCAGCAGGCAGGGCACGATGGCTTCTATCGGGGTGAAACCGCACGCCTGTTTGCCTCCTTCATGCGGGAGAATGGAGGCCTGATCACGGAGGAAGACCTTGGCCAGTACGAGGCGGTCGAGCAGCCGCCCATCCACGGAACGTACCGCGGTCTTGATGTCTACGCCATGGCTCCCCCAAGCTCAGGAGGCATCGTTCTAACGCAGATGCTCAATATTCTGGAGGGATTTGATCTGGGAAGGATCGGTCACAATTCCGCCATGTACCTACACCTGCTGACGGAAGCCATGCGCCGGGCCTATGCAGGTCGGGCCCTTCACCTCGGTGACCCCGCCTTCAATCCGGACATGCCGGTCGACAGGCTCACGTCGAAGGTCTATGCGGATTCGCTGCGCTCGACGATCAGCATGTTCCGCGCCTCGATAAGTGACTCTGCCGCCTTCAACGAAGGCTACGACAGCCCTGAGACTACGCATATCTCCATCGTGGACGCTGCCGGAAACGCGGTATCACTCACCTACACGCTCGAGCAGTCGTATGGCTCCAAAATCGTCGTGGACGGTGCCGGCTTTCTCCTCAACAACGAGATGGGCGACTTCAACGCGGTGCCCGGCCTGACGAACTCACGCGGGCGCATCGGAACCGTGCCGAACCTCATCGAGCCGGGGAAGCGCATGCTCTCCAACATGACACCGACAATCGTCGCGGAGGACGGACTACCGTTGTTGGTGATCGGTACTCCCGGTGGGCGAACGATTCAGAACACCGTTCTTCAGGTCGTCCTGAACGTGATTGACCACGGCATGAACATTGCCGAGGCTATCCATGTCGGCCGGTTCCATCACCAGTGGCTGCCGGACACCACTTACGTCGAGCGTAGGGCGATCAGCAGCGATACGTGGCGTCTGTACGAGATGATGGGGCACAACCCACGATACCGCACATCCCGAGGGAGGCCCTCCAACCAGGGTCAGGCGATGGGAGTCTTTCTTGATCGCGATCAAGGTTTGAT
>JAHHLP010000568.1 GCA_018679295.1 Rhodothermia bacterium | reverse complement strand
TGCCTTATTGTGACTCTTCCGTTAGCTTCAAAAAATAAGGTCTATTTTTTCCCAACGCCGGTGCCTTTACGGCGACTTGCGCCCGTCCTCCCAAGCGGGCTTTGTGCAACATCACCCGTCCCATCCTTCGCGCCCCGGCGCGACGTAGTGCTATGCAGGTAGTTCATTCTGCTAACGTCATACGCCACCCTTCGGCACGCTCGGCCGTGGCCGGCCGACGGGGTGCTGTACTGTTTCATGCTCACCGCGCACACAATGCCCTGATGACAGGCCTCGGCGATGCCGTGGCTCTGAGTCTGGCAATCTCGCTCGGCGGCTTACTCCGGTGGTCCATCTTCGGACTACCGCTGATCCCGGCGTGGAGCTGGGTTCTGATTGTTGCATGGTGGGTGATGTCGTACAACTCGAACCTGCTTCCCGCATGGGGGATAGGGATCGTTGAGGAGCTACGTCGCATCTTCCTGCAACTGTGCCTCGTCTTCGGCGGAACGGCCATCGTTCTCTTTCTCGTGCAGCAGTCGGCGGAGACAAGCCGCTTCACGCTCGTCGTCGGGTTCGTGGCGGCGGTACCGCTTGTGCCAATCTTCCGACATATGGTGAAGAAGGCCCTGATCGCTCGAGACCTGTGGGGGGTGCCGACTGTAGTCTACGGAGCTGGACAAGCTGGTGCGCGCGTAGTGAGTGCGCTCAAGGAGGAGTGCGGACTAGGATACCGGCTTGTCGGTGTCTTCGACGACAATCCGGATCTGTGGGGCGATGCAATTGAGGACATTCCCGTGCTCGGCCCCGCAGATCAGAGCATCTCCCAGGCATCGGTTGCGATTCTGGCAATGCCCCATTTGCCCGCGGCCCGCATCCGTGAAATGCTCGATGGCCCGCTGTCTCACTATCGGCAGGTCGTCATTGTCCCGGACCTGATCGACATGCCGACGCTCTGGGTCAAGTCACGGGACCTGGCCGGAATACTGGGACTCGAAATAGCATCTCGCCTTCTCGACCCGATCGCCCGGTTTACGAAGCGCTCCGTAGACATATTCGTGACGACGATCTTGGCCCCGTTCTGGGTACCGTTGTGCGCCGTCATTGCGTCCGCCATCTGGCTGGAGGATCGAAATAGTCCCTTCTTTCTCCAGGAGCGAGTTGGAGAAGACGGCCGCACCTTCAGAGTCCGCAAGTTCCGTACGATGGTACCCGATGCCGAGGAGGTACTCGTGCGGCGACTCGACGAGGATCCAAAGATGCGGGCCGAGTGGGAGGCCACCTTCAAACTTAAAAACGATCCACGCATCACGCTTGTTGGCCGTTTCCTGAGGAAGCTTTCTCTCGATGAAATTCCACAGCTCATCAACGTGATCAAGGGGGAGATGTCGCTTGTAGGACCAAGACCGCTTCCCAGATACCATCTGGACGAGTTACCGCACCGCGTTCGCGAAATGAGGCTCAGGGTCCGACCAGGTATGACGGGCATGTGGCAGGTGTCCGGCCGTAGCGATTCCGGTAATGAAGGGCTGATACGCTGGGATGCCTTCTACGTACAGAACTGGTCACTGTGGCTCGATGTAGTCATTCTCGTCAGGACGATGCGGGTTGTAGTTCAGGGCAGCGGCGCTTACTAAGCGCACGGTGTCACTTCCCGCTTTGATATGGTGGGATCATTGTCGTCGGGCAGTGCGTCCCTTGACGTCCCATCTCTTCCGACGCCCATGCGGATCATTCCGGCTTCAATTCCCGACGTCAAGCGAATCGTGCCCGACGTTTTTCATGACGACCGCGGTTCGTTTTCCGTGACGTTCAGCCTCAATGCATTTGAATCGGCCGGGCTGCCTACCGCCTTCGCCCAGCACAACCATTCGCACTCTCGTCGAGGCGTTCTCCGCGGCCTGCACTATCAGATCCGGCAGGCGCAGGGCAAGCTTCTTCATGTGGTTCGCGGAACGATCTACGATGTGAGCGCCGACATCAGGCGCGGCTCGAAGTACTTCGGCCAATGGACCGGACAGACCTTGAGGGCGGAAGAGGAAGGAGTGTTGTGGATTCCACCGGGATTTGCGCATGGCTTCTATGTTCTAAGCGATTCAGCCGATATAATCTACTACGTAACGGATCACTACTCGCCGAGAGACGAGCGGACAATCGCGTGGAACGATTCCGATCTTGCGATTGACTGGCCTATCCCGGCGGGTGAGCCGCCGATTCTGTCCGACAAGGATCGGCAGGGCGTTCCGTTCGCGGAAGCCGACATGTATGACGGAAGAGAGACGTGAGAAGAATTCTCGTAACGGGTGGCGCGGGCTTCATCGGCTCAAACTTCATCCACTACATGCTTCGCTGCAGTGATGCAAGACTCGTCACACTGGACGCGCTTACGTACGCGGGACTTCGGGAGAATCTGGAGCATCTTCCGGATTCAAGTCGTCATGCCTTCGTCCACGGCGATATCTGCGATCGCGAGCTCGTCTGGTCCATATTTGACAACCACCAAATCGACACCGTCGTCCACTTTGCAGCGGAGTCGCACGTCGACAGATCGATCGTTGCGCCGGGACGCTTCATTGAAACGAACGTTGTCGGCACGATGAATCTGCTCGAAGCAGCTCGCAATCGGTGGCCGGATCAGGCGGGGTACCATCGATTTCATCACGTTTCGACTGACGAGGTTTACGGTACGCTCGAACCCGAGGAACCAGCGTTTACCGAATCGACACCCTACGATCCAAGCTCCCCCTATTCAGCCAGCAAGGCGGCATCAGATCATCTGGTTCGTGCATACCACCGGACGTACGGACTTCCGGTCACTATCAGCAACTGTTCGAACAACTACGGCCCGCGGCAGCTACCCGAAAAGCTGATCCCGCTGACGATATTGCGAGCGCTTCGTGGCGAGGAGATACCGGTGTACGGGGACGGCATGCAGGTGCGCGACTGGCTTTATGTGGATGACCACTGTGGTGCCATCAACAGTATCCTTCGAGGCGGTAGGGAAGGAGAAACCTACAATGTCGGTGGAGGAAATCAGCCTGCCAACCTGTCGATTGTGGAATCGATCTGCGAAATTCTCGACGAGCTTGTGGGGGTGCAAAGCAAGGGCCCCAGAGAGTCACTGATTACTTTTGTAGCTGACCGTCCGGGTCACGACCGGCGATACGCCATCGACTTCTCGAAGATCGAATCCGAACTGGGATGGAGTCCCAAGGAAACGCTCGAGGCAGGGTTGCGCAAGACTGTGAAATGG
>JAHHLP010000208.1 GCA_018679295.1 Rhodothermia bacterium | reverse complement strand
GTTCCGGTGATAATGAATGCGAATCTGCGAGACGGATCACTGAGGCAGGCGGTTCTCGAGCACAATATTCCGGTGCTCTTGTATGAGGGAGGCGAAGCCCTTCGTTTCGACGAGCAGACGATTGGGGTCGGAGTCCGAGGAGTTCTATCCGTCATGCGAGATCTGGGCATGCTGCCGAAAAGACCTCTTCCGCGCACGGCAATATCGCCCATGCTCGCCAACGACAGCCGGTGGGTCCGCGCCCCTGAGAGTGGCACGCTGACATTGCTTGGCGAGCTCGGCGATGAGGTCGAGGAGGGTGATCGCCTTGGAGTCCTGGCAAGCCCCCTCGGGGAGAACGAAGTCACCGTACGCTCTCACGTCGCGGGCGTGGTCATAGGGCGAACGATGCTGCCGCTGGTTTACGAAGGAGAGGCCATCGTAAACATCGCGCACGTCGATGCCGGGGAGGATGTGGATGCGAAACTCGACCGATTCGAGGAGAACCTCAAACTCGACAACGAAGGCAACGGACGTTGAGCAAATCCAGTCGGGGTGAGATCATTACGTTTTTTCGGCTCAGCGTTTGGTTGTCAAGATGTGCCGCGACCTTCCCAGATTGATGTCGTGGCGGCGGTCGGGAAGATCCTCGCCCTTTCCTATTTTTTGAACAGATTCAGCAGTCCGCCCCAAATTGTCCGCTCGAATGATTGGCCAGACCATATCCCACTATCGAATCACCGACCAACTCGGCCGGGGTGGCATGGGCATCGTGTATCGGGCCGACGACACAAAACTCGGTCGCACGGTGGCTCTCAAGTTGCTGCCGCCGCATGCACTAGCATCGGAAGACGATCGAGCAAGGTTCTATCGCGAAGCGCGGGCCGCCGCAGCACTGAATCACCCCAACATCGCCCACGTCTATGAAATCGACGAATCCTTCGTCGGCTCCGGGCAGGCCGGGAGTTTGGAAGGTGCCGCAGGACCTCCGCCGGACGCGGAAAGGCGCCCCTTCATTGCGATGGAGTATATCGACGGTGAGTCGCTGGCCGAGCGGATTGCGAAAGGTCCGTTACCCATAGAGGATGCGATCTCCATCGGGACGCAGGTAGCCGGAGGTCTGAAAGCCGCACACGACAAGAACATCGTGCACCGCGACGTCAAGAGCGGCAACATCATGTTGACTGCGGCGGGAGTGCCGAAGATTCTGGATTTCGGTCTTGCCAAGACCGCCGCGTCCACGAAGCTGACGCAGATGGGCTCGACACTCGGCACGGTTGCCTACATGAGCCCGGAGCAGGCGCGGGGCGAGGAGGTAGATCAGCGCAGCGACTTGTGGTCGCTCGGCGTAATTCTGTACGAAATGGTCTCGGGTCGGATGCCCTTCGCGGGCGATTACGAGCAAGCAATTGTGTACGGTATTCTGAATAGCGAACCGGAGCCACTAACCGCGATTCGAACGGGAGTCCCTATGGAACTCGAGCGAATCGTGGCGAAGTGCGTGTTAAAGGATCCGGCGCGTCGCTACCAGTCGGCGACGGATTTGATGGTCGATCTGGAAAATCTGGATCTAAGGCAAACGCGAATCTCGGACGCGTCCAGTCATCTGGCGAGCATTTCAGTGCCGACGGGATCCTTCGCAGGAGTATCCGCGCATGTGCAAACGCCGGCCAAAGCGAAGTTTGGCTTGAGATCGATCTTGGTCGGTATTGCAGGCTTGGCCCTTGGGGCGGTCGCCATGTGGCTACTGCGACCGGCGGATTATAAGGCATCGTCCTCCACAATCGTGACCGATCTGGTGCTTCCGGAGGGGGTGGTTCTGGAAGCGTCGCTCACCGCGCCCCTACAGCTTGACCGTGTCGCACTCTCGATCGATCCGGCAGGCAAGAATGTGGCTTTTGCTGGCGGCAGCAACGGAACGACGGATCTCTATGTTCGGTCGCTCGAAACAGGAGAAACGACGAGGCTCCCGGGGACTGAGGGCGCCTACGGCCCGTTCTTTGCGCCCGACGGACAGTGGATCGGGTTCTTCTCCGGCACCCGACTCAAGAAAGTATCTGTCACGGGAGCGACGGTTGTGGACCTCGCTGAAGCGGCGCTCCCCTACGGAGGCTCTTGGGGTGCCGACGGCCGGATTGTGTATTCAACCAATGAGAGCGAGGCGCTTGCGGTAGTGGACCAGAACGGGGCAAACCGCAGAATCATACCCGTTGATGTCATTGCTGGGCTGGCCCAGGTGACGCATGTCGGCATGGGTGAACACGTTCTGGTCGCAGGGCGTGATCTTATCGCCGTGAACGTGGATACCGGAGAATCGCGGAACCTCGGTGTGGAGACGTCGAACGTGGCCTTGCTCGATGACGAAACGCTGCTTGTGGCACGGGAGGGTCAACTGTTTGCGATGCGCTTCCACTCGCGCCGTCTTGAGTTGGTCGGCGATCCCGTCCAGATTCAGAGCGGCATACTCCACCAGGACTTTGCACATTTCAGCGTCAGCAACTCAGGATCACTGGTCTACGCACCCGGTCCGTGGCTCGGTGAGGACCGTCTGGCGTGGCTGTACGAAAACGGTAGAATCGAGGTCATTCCACAGTTTGATGCGCAGGTGTACGGTGAATTCAACCTGTCTCCGTCCGCGGATCGGGTGGCCGTATCAGTCCTGGAACGCCCGTTGCGTACGCTCTGGGTATACGATTTCCAACGGGGCAGTCGAATACGCCTGACGTCGGAAGGAAACACCGGTTTTAGTACGTGGACTCCTGATGGCCGCTCCGTAGTCTTTGACACGCACGGCCAGGCGGGGGGCTTCATGCTTGTTCGATCAGCTGAAGGGATTGGCGCGGTCGACACGTTGGCTACGGGCCTTGTCACGCCGCAGTGGCTAACGCCGGACGGCGAGAAAGTAGCGGCGGTCGTCAGCGGCCCCAACGGAATCCC
>JAHHLP010000018.1 GCA_018679295.1 Rhodothermia bacterium | reverse complement strand
GCCATGATGTGCTCGACGGTCAGAGTGGTGTTGATGCCAACCCGAGTCGGTCGCTCCCATCGACTAATGTTCCGACCCTGCACCCATGTGACGGTCTGGCCGGTCGCGTAATTGGTCGTCACTATCGCCACGGCACGAAGTCTGCCCGCATGGAGCTTGCGACTTATCCCGGTGATGACGTCATCTTCCGGATTCAGACAGTCCCTCAAGAACTGGCGGAGCGGCCCGGTGTCGAGCATGGCCGGCCCGTTGCCGTCGTCTTCAACACCAGGCGATTTGCGGAAAACGAGTCCGCGAAAGAAACTGAAGCTGGACTCCGAGGCGAAGACGTGCTCCGCCCGAATGTCCTCCCAGTTCTTGACGAGCTGATCAGCGGAGTCTGACAGAGACCCGGCGGTGTTGCTCAGGAAGGCCGCGTTAATCGCGCCTGCAGAGACGCCTGTGAGATTTTCGAAATCGGCTTCGGGAAAATGGTCGGCAATGTATCGAAGGACGCCCGCCTGATAGGAAGCCCGCGCGCCGCCGCCACTGAGAAGTAGGCCGTATTGCTCCGGTCGATCATCGAGACCGACAAGTATCCGCAACTTGTCGAGGGTGCTGGTTACCATCGGAGTTTTCGGGACGTCTCCATGATGGGTAGATGCTTTACAAAATTGATCAAGCCGCCGTCAAATGGCAAACAGGGTCGGCCGCCAAGGTATGTGTACGAGCCGGCAGCTATCTTGCTTCCCACATGGTATCGTCGCCCCATCCGCAGTTGTAACCGGGGCTCGCCTTGGGGTCTACGCGTGAACATGATCACCTGGAAAGTCGACTTTCGTCAAAGGCCGCTCAGCGAACCTCGCAATACATTCTGAGACCGTTTGTCGGGCGTTAACGTTACTCGCGCGTACTCTTTGTCCTGTCACGAGGCGTCGCCTTTGTTACGACCAAGTGCGGATCCGGATCATGACTTCACATTAGATGTGATAATCATCTTGCGAAACAGTCTCGCCTCGCAATGAACTTCCTCATGGTCTTCGTTGACGGCGTGGGGGTCGGACAGGACGATCCCGACATCAACCCGTTTGCTCGCTTCGATCTTCCGACGATCGATCTCCTGTTGAAGGCACCGCGCGACGGTGACGGTCGAATCCTGCGACACATCGATGCAAATCTGGGCGTGAAGGGACTACCGCAGAGCGGTACGGGCCAAGCCACACTGCTGACGGGAAAGAACTGCGCCGAGATTGCGGGAAGGCATTTCGGTCCATTCCCACACACGGCAACGCGCGATGCAATCGCTGACCACAACATCTTTCGGCAGGTGGAGCGCCGGTGCGAATCACAGGCTATATGCAGTGCCTTCGCAAACGCATATCCCCCACCCTTTTTCGAACGTGTCAAGCGCCGCAACCGGTGGACGGTCACCACACGATGCTGCCTCGACGCCGGCGTCAGGATCCGAAATCTCGAGGATCTCGCGGCCAGCGATGCGTTGGCCGCCGACATCACAGGCGAGCGCCTCGAACGCGCCGGGTTCAGCGTCACACCTGTTTCAGAAGAGGCGGCCGCTGCGGCCCTCCTTCGCCTGGCAACCAAACACCGTTACACGCTCTTCGAGTATTTTCTGACGGACAAGGCCGGGCACAATCAATCCTTCGACGAAGCCCGGCTGGTTCTCGAATCGCTGGACCGGTTCCTGGCCAAGCTGATCTCGACTCTTGAGCCGGACGAAGTGACGCTCATTCTGACAAGCGATCACGGCAACCTCGAGGACCTGTCGACGAAGTCCCACACGCGCAACCCCGTACCCCTGGTGGTTGTCGGCGAAGCGGCGCCTTCGTTTGCCGCGGTCGAATCGATCGTCGACATCGTGCCAACCATTATGGACGCGCTAAAGGGTTGACCTGCCCGGAGCAGACCGAGTCAGTCCGTTGAAAGGACCACTTCGTCCGCGGCGGCCTCGGTCTCGTAGAACGTGCCGGTCCGAAGCTCCTGAACAATGCGATCGGCGTCGTAGACGTGATCCAGAGATTCGACTATGGCTCGACCGTCTACCGATACCGTCCGGCCGCGCTCGTCGCGGAACAGATACTCGTTCGGCAGCGCCTCCATGTTGGAGTCGAACGCCAGGCCGACGACTTGCAGGTCTCGATTCAAAACGGGCGATCCGGAACTGCCGCCCGAGATGTCATTCGTGGAGACAAAGTTCATGGGCGTGCTAAGATCGACATCTCGCGAAAGGTTCAGCCACTTCTCCGGCAGCGCCCATTCCTCGCGACCCCTGTGGGCGAAGTGTCGTTCGAGCAATCCGAAAAGCGTGGTGAAAGCCGGCGCAACCGTACCGTTGTATGCGTAACCTGCAACCACGCCGTCAGAGATCCGCGGCGAGAACGTTGCGTCAGGCGGGATCGATTTCCCATAGATCGCAAATTGAGCACGCGCCAGCCTCGCGTTCAGGTTTTCCTCGGTAGACGCGAAACTGGTCAGCTGTTGACCGAGACTGAGATACGCGGGAGCAAGCGCCTCGATAAGCTCGACCGTGACGTCACCGCTTGTCAGATAGCCAGAATCGAGCAGGCCCGCAAACCCGGCCGAATCGACGAGTGCCGACTTCATCACAACTTCCGCAGCTACGCTGTCCGGCGTTCTTCCGCCGAGTATCCCGCGTACAATCGGGTGCTTCGACCCGAGGTGCTTCTCCAATTCGCCGAGGCGCGCCGCGATAAATGCCTTCTCAACACCGGCAGGCCAATCCTCCACCTTGAGCCCGTCATCCCGAAACTTCTTGACCTGCTCCGCAGGCGCACCACGGATCTTGAGGAAGTCGTGCAGGAATCCGTAAAGGGCGCGCAGAATGATATGTGACTCGAGGACGTCTGCGCCGAAATACGTGAACGCAGCCGACTGCGTCGCCACCGCCTCTTTCGCCTTCTGCATCGCAGCAATATCCTTGACGACGCCGCCGTAGAGTTTCTTCAGAGAGTCGTTCGCGCTTACGCCCGCCATCAGTTTCTCCTGCCACGCCTCCTTCCTTGCCATCAGGATCGGATCCCGTAGCCCGGCCAGCTGCCCTTCCCACGACTTGATCGAGTTCTTGAGAGAGAAATAGGTGTTGCGGAGGTCGTGTTCTTCTGCCGCCTCGGGATCATCGTCAATAAACGATTCGAGTACGGCGGCCCGATTTCGGAATAACTCGATCTGGGAGGGCAGCGCGTGGTCACGCTCAAACTCGAGCTGATCTACCGTACTCAACCTGCTCGTCGATGCCGGACTTCCAACAACAAATACGAGGTCCCCCGCATCGACGCCGTCAAACGACCATTCGAAATAGTGGTCCGTGCTGAGCGGAAGTCCGTCCGTCCCATAAACACGGAAGAACGCATAGTCGAGATTGTGCCGCGGATACGTAAAGTTGTCAGGGTCCCCTCCGAAGAATCCGATTTGGAGCTCTGGCGCCATGACCAGCCGCACGTCGTCGTAGCGCCGAAACGTATAGGCCGAGTATTGGCCGCCGTGATAGAGCGCAATCACCTGGACGGCAAGCGTTGAATCCGTCGCCTTCGCGGCATTCGTCATCCTCTTCTGAATGCGCTCGGCCTGATCTTCCCTCGCCTGCGATTGACCCTCGTCACCGAAGACGCCATCGAGGGTGGAATAAACATCTTCCGTAACGTCCTCGATCGCGATGAGCTGCTCCACGTACAGATCCTTGACCTTACGCTCGTCTTCAACGTGCCGGGCATAGAAGCCGTCATCGAGCAGCGCCTCATCCCCATCGCTCACTCCCGAGACGCTCTCGCGGCCACAGTGGTGGTTAGTTGCCACGAGGCCGTTTGGCGACACAAACGAGGCCGAGCAGTACGTCGCGAACCGCAGCGCTCCCAGCCGCGCCTTTGCGAACCAGTCCGCTGGGGGGCTGAAGTCGTAGGCCTCCTTGAGATAATCCGTCGGCGGGTTGTCGAAGGTCCACATCTTGCCCATGTCGAACCGGCCCGGTATTACTTCCGGTCGTTGTGGCACCTCTATCTCTGCCACGGTAACTGTATCTGGCGCGACGGCGACCGGTTCGGTCTTGGTGGGCCTCTCTGTGATGACAGCTGTATCGCGAGCGGTGGTACAGCCTAGCAGCAGGACGAGGACGAGTGGCGTAGCGCGAAGCAGATGGGGTCTCATCGAAAAGAAAAGATTGGAACAGCTGGGGCCAAAAAAGGAACGATCTGTACACAATCGGCGCCCGGAAGTTGCGGGAAGATTGTGCGATGAGGTTCTCCACTGGTGAATGCAGTGTCGAACCTGCGTGATCCGACACGGCGTCCACAAACGTCAGAAATTCCGGCTTCTGGCCGCATTAACGTGCTTCGGGCAACGGAGCGGGTCCTTGCGGAACCATGTTGCGGTCAAGGCAATATTAGCGGGCACCCAACCTTGGGGGTTCACGCGAGAGTGGCGGAATTGGTAGACGCGCTAGATTTAGGATCTAGTGGGGTAACACCCGTGGGGGTTCGAGTCCCTCCTCTCGTACCACGTCAGGAAGCGCGCGGAGCATCGTCTTTTTCCTTTGACGGGCGCGACTTACAGGGCGTCATGAACTCGCGGCCTCATGCTGAGAGGTCGGAGTCGTAAACGCGGGATCCGCGACCCGTGATGTCCGTCGGGCTGGGCCGTTTCAGGCATTCCCCTACAGACTCTTCTTTTGCGTTTATCTGCATTTCTCCTATCGATGTGCCTGGTTTATCCTGGCGGTGAATGGGTACGCCGGTCAAAGCCGTAATTGCGTGAGGGTCGCCATGTGGTACACTCGATTTATCCGCACGACGTGTTCCGGACGCAGCTCGCTTCTATGCGCCGCTGTTATCCTCTCCAGCGACTGCTCACAACCGGGGGTCTAGATCCGGACGGGTCCGGTATGACCACCAAAACACTCCGAAGTAGTCGGCGAAGTGATCAGATGCGGGCGACCAGAAACGCGTTCACAAACAAGAACGCGCCGACATGGATGTAGAATTCACGTATCTCGCCGACATGTTCCCGGATTTCCTTTTCGATTTCTGAGCGGCTAGAAGTCTGAATCGGCGGCCATGACCGGCAGGACCCATGCACGGCATGCTGCTCCGGGAAGGCACTCAGAAAGCACGAGACATTGAGGCGAAGTTCGAACTCGCGCCGGCATCAGCAGTATGGACAAGAGCCGCATGGACCAAACGATACTACGGCTTGATTGGCGAGACGATTTCCCACTACCACATCACCTCCGAGCTGGGGCGCGGCGGCATGGGCACTGTGTACCGCGCTACCGATACGAGACTTCGTCGCCCGGTCGCCCTCAAGTTCGTACCGCTCGAGCTGCGTTCCAGTCCGGAGACAAAGGAGCGCTTTATCCAGGAAGCTCGTGCCGCGTCCGCGCTAGAACACCCTTCTATCTGCACTATCTACGACATTGGCGAGACCGAAGACGGTAGGCTCTTCATCGCCATGGCGCTCTACGAGGGCGAAACCCTTGCTGCCGTTCTGAAGAACGGCCCCCTCCAGATCGATCGTGCGCTAAGCATCACACGGCAGATCGCCGATGGCCTATCTCATGCCCACGAGGCCGAAATAGTGCACCGGGATATAAAGCCGGCCAACATCATGATCGCCCGCGGAGAGCAGGTGAAAATCCTCGACTTTGGAGTCGCCAAGCTGGAGGCTTCTCCCGGGCTTACCCGCACCGGTTCCACGGTCGGCACGATGGCATACATGAGTCCCGAGCAAGCCCGAGGTGAGCCGGTGGATCATCGAACTGACATCTGGTCACTGGGTGTGGTGATGTACGAGATGCTTTCGGGCGTCCGACCGTTTCGAGGATCGTACGACGCCGCCGTCCTCTATACACTCCTCAACGAATCACATCCGCCTCTGGCAACCATAGCTCGTAGCGTGCCGGGTAGCCTTGAACACATTGTCGACCGGGCACTCGCGAAGGACGCCAACCAGCGCGTCCAGAGCATGGCGGGGCTTCTGGCTGAACTTGAATCCCTAGCTACACATGATTCGGCGGAGGTGCGCCGGCCCGCAAATCAGACCCGCCGGCTCCCACGCCGCACCTGGCTGATCGGCACTGTGCTTGCGGCCGCGGTCGTAATTCTTGCGGCCGTTTGGCTCTCTCGAACAGATACACCGGACACATCGATAGCCGTACTGCCGTTCCAAAACATCAATCAGGATCCGGGAGCCCAGCCCTTCGCCTCGGGCATGCACGATGGTGTTCTTACGGAGCTATCTCGAATATCCGGCCTGACAGTGATCTCCAGAACATCCGTCGCACGATACGACGGGACCGACAAGAACCTGCCGACGATAGCCTCGGAGCTAGGGGTTTCCAACATACTCGCGGGATCCGTTCAGAGTGCAGGCGAACGTGTCAGGGTCAGCGTTCAGCTGATCGAAGCCGATCGGGATCGCAACCTCTGGGCCGAAAACTATGACCGCCGGCTTAGCGCAAGCAACATCTTTCGTATCCAGACTGAGCTGGCAAGGGAGATCGCCGAACGGCTGGAGGCTGAGCTGACTCCCGAAGAACGCGGCGCCGTGCGGCAAACACCGACCGAGGATTTGGAGGCTTACCGTCTGTACATGCAGGGTCGGGCGCAAATGGACAGGCGTTCTGAGGAGGGCATGCGGACGGCGGTTGCTCGGTTCGAGACAGCGATAGAACGCGACCCGAACTACGACCTCGCATGGGTTGGACTCGCGGACGCACTGCGGCTCCTGCACAGCTATGGTCATGAGCAGGCTGAGGACGTCCTGCCTCGATCGGAGGCAGCCCTTCGACGGGCCCTGGAGCTGTATCCCGAAATGGCGGAGGCACACGCATCACTCGGCATGCTCCACGAGGCGCGGCACTACGGTCCTGAAGCTTTGCGGCATCTACGACGCGCTCTCGAGATCCGCCCGGGATATGCGGAGCCGCATCACTGGCTTAGCTGGCTACACCGACTTCTGGGCAATCCCGAGGCGGCCATCGAAAGCTCGCTTCGGGCAGTGGAACTGAACCCGCTCTCCCTTGAGGCCGTCGCCAACCTGTCATTCAGCTACATGGAAACCGGACAGTTTCAGAAAGCACATGTTGAGGCCCGCCGTCTGCGCGAACTCGAGCCTGAATGGGCCACCGCCTCTTTAATTGAGGGTATGAGCCTTTACTATCTCGGCCGTCTTTCGGAGGCCGAGGAGGCACTCGACAACCTGACCGTAGCATGGGCGCCCGGGGGAGGCCTCGGTGCACTGGGTCTAGTGCACCTCGCCGCCGGCGACACGGCCGGAACGGAACGAGTACTGGCAAGTCTTCGCGCGTTGGCGGATCCATTTAACGAAGGTCTTGTGCTGGCAGCTCAAGGCAATCTCGATGAAGCGTTTCAAAGGTTCGAGCAAGTCGAACGGTGGAACGACTACTGGCCGACCTTCGTCGTTCGATACCACTTCCGCGATATCCTGAATCCGCTTCGCGACGACCCAAGGTACGAGGACATTCTGGCAGCCATAAACACGAGTTGGGGGCTCGAAGAGGACGGAACGCTGCCTTCGTGCCAGGAGTGTCCTTGAGGGTGGGGTAACACCCGTGGGGGTTCGAGTCCCTCCTCTCGTACACAAGGAAAGCGCCCCGGATCTGCTATTTGGTTGAATCTGGGGCGCTTTTGACGTTTGTCGCCACACCGCCCCGACCGGGTTGCACTATCATTACCTGATGCCCACTCCATCGTTATGGGGCAAATCGTTTAGCCACTGCGACAGGTTCAACCTACGTCACGAGAATACTTTCTACTACATCTTCTGCGGACATGATGCACTAAGTATCCACGCATTGCTATCAAGTCTTGTGGAGGATACGAATGTGCGTTATATCTACTTAATTCTCAGCGCCCTGCTTCTCAGCGGCTGCACGTCCGACGCCATAACTGGAACTAACAGCGACACGTCTGAAAGCAGCGCTGTTACCACCGCATCGAAAAAGGCCGCGGCAACAAATTCTGATATCAAGTGGGTGCCGATCAAGGGTACAGTTAGCGGACCCGGCACCGTCGATTTCGGTCGAACCGATTGCCCCGACGGCACAATTCCTGTGTCTGGTGAAGCGGATGGTTTCCAGTCGCATATGGGAAAAATAACGAGTACCTACTCTCATTGCTCCTACTTCTTTGTCGACCCGAGCAACCCCTCCTATGTTGATGGGTGGATGATCGTAATTGCGGCCAACGGCGACAAGATCTTTGGAGCGTATGACGGTATGGTGACCGGCCCGACCAGTTTCATAGACCAACTTACGATTACAGGCGGCACCGGGCGTTTCACCGACGCGGAGGGGTACTGGACGGACTACGGCACCGTCAGGCCTACAGAAACAGGATTCTATCTCGAAATTGACTTCGAAGGTATGATATCGTCGGTAGGCTCGACGAAGTAGCCGTCAGGCAGCTGAGTTCGGGCAGCGATCTAATTCGCTGCAACTCTGGCTCAGGTAATCAAATAAGTATGAGCCCGACCTGCGCTAGTCAGCCGGGCTCATTCCCTTCTTACACGACCGAGTCGTGAGGATAAGGGTCAGGCCGGACACAATGCACCGGCCATCAGTCCAGCTACACTCACATGCTGCTGTTCCACATGTCGCGGTACAGCATCCACTTGCCGTCCACCTTCTTCCACAACGCCATGTACGGGCCATGATCAAGGTGTTCACCGTCTGCACTGTTCGCGACGAAACTACCTAC
>JAHHLP010000285.1 GCA_018679295.1 Rhodothermia bacterium | reverse complement strand
TTTCCGTTCTCCTCAACAACGACTGAGCGGCCCTCACCGCGCACGATGAGATAAGGATTGCGGCCGATGAAGGAGTAGCGTGCCAATTTCTCCCCACCTTCCACACTCTCATAGAGAAAGCAGTGCGTGGCGTTGTCCCGCAGGGCAAGAAAAGCTGCCACCGGCGTGAGCAGATCCGCGCTCAGCGTGCGTGTCAGGGCTGCCACGAGCGGCCGTTGCGGATCGGCCGCATGACGCATGATCGCCGCATACAGATCCTCTTTGCTCTGCTGGACGCCGAAATCGCTCATTCCGTTGTTGTGGTAGGTGGCTCAGATATAAAAAAGCCCGATGCCTTGGGTAGCAACGGGCTTGGGGATAGCCGACTATCGTAAGACGTCAATCATTACATGCCCGTGTGCTGGCGAAGCGCCACCACCAAGCGATTGAAGCAGTTTGGCCATGTGAGTTCAAAATCAGCATGTGCGCAAGATACGGCCTCAAGGAGAAACCGATCAAGACAGCGCCGGGTCAACTGGTTGCTGTACTGGTCCGGGATTCTTGTTGCGCCTGCACCGGGTGAACCGGTCGGCTGGATTTGCCCCTGGATCTGGCCTGTGACATCTGCGCCGGGTCAACTGGTCGCCCGCATTGGCGCCGCGATCTGGCCGGTGACATCTGCACCGCGTCAACTAGTCGCCCGTATTGGTGCCGGGATTTCGTCCGTCACCCCGGAATGTGGGCTCAGTCATGGGGCCATACTGGGGACCTTGCATCTGAGAAACCCCGACCATCGGATACGCCAACTCGATTCCTCCGCTGTTGCGGAATGCGTCCAAAATGCTCACCGTGAGGGCATGCTCGGTTCCCCGCCTTTTTCGGACGTCACACAGGTAACGAAGCGTGAGTCGCACTCCGTTGTCGACAATCCTCACGTAGACGAAAGGGGTAAGGATGCTGTAGTGGATCAGGAACTCGCGAGACATTTGGCGAATCTCGTCTGCAGCCTGATGCTCCACCAGCTTTGTGGATTCCTCGGCGAACGACTGCATGATCTGCCTTGCGGCCTCCCAGTCCGAACGGAAGGAAATCGTAATGGGCAGTTCGTTCCATATGAAGTTGAAGCCTCGCGTGAAGTTGTATGTGGTAAAGCTCAGCGTCCATCCGTTGGGTATGTGGGCTATCCGCCCCGTGCTCTGGTCAGCATCCACCCAACCCCGGATTTCCATCACGGTGGTACGCATCACGCGTATGTCTATTACGTCGCCCTGGACCCCGTTGATCTCGATCCGATCGCCTTGTCGATATGGACTCGCGAGGCTTATGTAGAACCACCCGGCCAGATTCAGCAGCAGTTCTCTCATCGCAATGGCAAGACCCGCGCCAATTACGGTCAAGACTGTGACGAGGTCTCCGAGTCTCGGCGAGAGAACTGTGACCAGGATCAGAATGATGGCTATGCCGCCGAGCCTTCCGATCAGGCGAGAGCTGTAGTAGATGCGGCTGGGATCTGTTGCATACCGCTTGGCCAGGCGCTGACCAAGCTTGACGATGATCAGGATGATGATTGAGGCCCCAACGGCGAGAAAAACGCGCTGGATGAACTCGCTCTGAAAGTCAATCTCGAAGGGCATGGGGGACTGACGTATCGCTCCCGGGCTTTCTGCAAAGTAGGACTTCTGACGGAAACGTCCATTGGCTCACGAAGGCTTCCCTAAGCAGCTGGAGTCCGGAATCGCGAGCAGCCTGTCCAAGTCGAATGCCGCGGCAGCCACCTAGCAAGGGCGGATGAAGACGGTAGATCTGCTCCCATATCTGGTGGTAAAGGCGGGGTCCAGGCGTCATGTTGATCATTATCAGTCGACCACCCGGCCTGAGTACCCTGCGAAACTCTCGAAGCACGACCGCGAAGTCTTTCTGCGGCAGCATGTCGAACATATACGAATTGATTAACACGTCGAAGATCGCTTCTTCGAATGGAAGATTGTAGGCGTCTCCAGGGCCGAGAGTGTATCGGTTCGGGTCGGCTCCGGTTCGGGCCAGTCGTCTGCGTGCACGGCGAAGCATCCGCGGCGTGATGTCGACGCCGATATATCTTCCCTTCGGGTTCAGTTGAGCGACGAGGGGGATGTTCAGTCCTGTCCCGACCGCGACCTCAAGGACGGACTCACCATTTGACAGCCCAGACATCCCGACCGCCGTCCGCCTGGCTTTGCCTTCGACGATCCGGGCAAGGATGTCATGAACGGGAGCAATCCAGTGGTAGGTCCTCGCCACGGCTTCACGCTCCAGTCTAGCCGGCTGGATCGGGCGCTCGGTGTACTCGCTTGTCCGCAACTGATTGAGTTCTTTTCTAGATTTATGGATGGACTAGAGATGGAGCGTCCATAGTAAACTTTCGAGATGCTCCTGCGTTCAGCCACACTCCGTCCCAAACTGCAGTATCGGAATGGCGAAAACTCCCAAACCCCAGGATGCAGCGGCATCCGTCAAGCGACTATCTACGTATCGACCTTTGCTCGACGGAGCCGTTTTTGTGCTCGGCTTACTCGGGATACTGGTCGTGGTTCATTTGTGGATTCAGAGTGGTCGAGGCTTCGACCGTGGTTGTTTCGGATTCACGAATCCCGCCGAAGTGACGACGGCCGTAGACTGTGAGGCCGTCACCGCGAGTGACGCAGGTAATATGTTTGGCGTCTCCAATATCCTATGGGGGCTGTTATTCTATGTTGGCCTGACCGGTCTAGGCTTCCTGGTTGCCGCAGCAAAGTCCGGCGGCGTTGGAACATGGAAGAAGGTGCGGGCCGCCGCAATCGGAATCGGATTCGTCTACTCCCTCTATCTGGTGTACATCCAGTACTTCCAGCTCGGTCAGTTTTGTCGACTTTGCCTCATCTCGGCTTCGATTGTAGCCATTCTGTTCTTGCTGAGTGCCTACGATTGGACATCGTCTCCGAAGGTCACGTCCGGTCCGAAGCCGCGTCCGGTCGGGAAGTTTTCTGCCCTTGCGGTCGCGACTTTAGTGCTGGCCGGTGCTGACGTGATGTATTTCCGAAGCCTGCCGGAAGCAGAAGCCCAGCCGGGACAAATGACTGAGCTGCCGGCGAATGCGGATGGGGTGGGGGAGTGCATATACGATCCGGAAAAGCCGACCGTAGAGAACTATCTCGACATGGTCAGCTTCAGTGATCCAAGTCGAGGCTCTCCCGAGGCACCCGTGACAGTGATCGAGTTCTTCGATCCGAATTGCCCGCATTGCGCTACGCTTCATCCGATCATGGAGGCCGTTGTAGAGCAGTATGGTGATGAGGCGCGGGTCGTTTGGCGACCGTTCGTCCTCTGGCAGTTCTCCATTCCGCAGGTCGAGGCGCTCTACATTGCAGCTCAGGAAGGCAAGTTTTTTGAGATGATGGAGGAGCAATTTGCGCGCCAGAGGCAGGGCGGAATTCCGGTGGATGAGCTCGTGGAGGTCGCTCACAGTATCGGGATGGACGGCCCCCTGACCCGCACACGACTGGAGCGCGGACTGTACCGAAACATCATCATGCGCCAGCGACAGCATGCGATCGACGCAGGGGTGAACTCGGTGCCGGCGATCATGATCAATGGCCGTTTTGTGCATCGATCCTCGCGATCTGTCGAGTGTCTCGGTACGCTCATCGAGGCGGCGGGAGCGTAGCCTTTCGAACTGCAGTTGTCTTCAGCTGCCTTCTGGTGGGATACTATCGGTCGTGGTGTTTGCCGACAAACAACGGCCCGCGTCGTGCACGGCAGATGGGGCTGGCAATGCAGGCAGGCGCAACGCGATCGACAGCAGAGCACAACGGGGGTCCTGTGGATGAGCAGGCGATCATAGCTTTCGAACACGCTTCCGCGCGCTGAAGTGTGCGATAATGTGATGAAGGCCGCGATCCTCTTTGAATGCATCTTTATATTCTTCGCCACCCCGGTTCAGTCGTGCCGCCGATGCCATGGCACTGAACAAAGAAGCAGCCTGTACACCTCCCGAACGCAAGCATAGTGACACTCATGACGCCCTCGGCAGCCCGAAGCGCAACGTCCATCGCTGAGCTGTCTATCAACACGATTCGCTTCCTTTCCATCGACGCAGTTCAGAAAGCCAACAGCGGGCATCCCGGGCTACCAATGGGTGCAGCGCCGATGGCGTATGTGCTGTGGAAGCATTTCCTGAAGCACAGTCCGCAGAACCCGCAATGGGTCGACCGTGATCGGTTTGTCTTGTCAGCCGGCCACGGCTCGATGCTCCTCTACGCACTGCTCCACCTGACAGGCTACGATTTAACGATCGACGATCTCAAGGAATTTCGTCAGTTGAAAAGCCGCACGCCGGGTCATCCGGAGAACTTCATGACGCCCGGCGTCGAAACGACGACTGGGCCGCTTGGGCAAGGATTTGCAAACGGAGTCGGGATGGCGATTGCCGAAAAGATCCTCTCCGCAAAATTCAACGGGCCAGAATTCAAGATCGTCGACCACTACACGTATGGGATCGTTTCCGATGGTGATCTGATGGAGGGTGTGTCGCACGAGGCGGCGTCGCTCGCGGGTCATCACGGATTGGGCAAACTGATCTACCTCTACGACGACAACAATATCTCGATCGACGGTTCCACCAACCTCGCGTTCACTGAGGATGTCCCGGCGCGGTTCGAGGGCTACGGCTGGCATGTCGTTCAGGTGGCCGACGGCAACGATACAGAGGCGATAGCGGACGCGCTGTCAGCCGCGAAAGAGGAAAAGGAGCGGCCCTCGCTGGTTGTTGTGAAGACGATTATCGGGTTTGGAAGTCCGAATCTGGCCGATACGGCGAAAGTACACGGATCGCCGCTCGGTGAGGAAGAGGTTGCTCTTACGAAGAGGAACCTTGGATGGCCGGAGAATATGTCGTTCTTCGTCCCGGATGACGTCAGAGAGCATATGGCGGAGGCCCTCCACGACGGAGCACGTCTGGAGCAGGATTGGCAGTCCAGCTTCGATGAGTACCGCGAACGCTTCCCTGATGATGCAGCCTCGTTCGAGCGATGGATGTCCGGTGACCTTGGTGACGAGTGGAAGGACCAACTGCCCGTCTTCGATCTGGACGAGCG
The DNA here is from genome assembly GCA_018679295.1 of Rhodothermia bacterium. Classification (GTDB taxonomy): domain Bacteria; phylum Bacteroidota; class Rhodothermia; order Rhodothermales; family JABDKH01; genus JAHHLP01. The sequence goes on along the minus strand of JAHHLP010000285.1, from coordinate 329 downwards.
CATGGCAACCCGGGCTTCGAGTGGCAAGGTGCTTGACGCCGCGGGTCAGCGGCTTCACTTCCTCGTTGGCGGATCGGCTGATCTATCCGGCTCCAATAAGACATTTATTCGCGGCCGCGAGCCTTTTCAGAAGGAGCGCCCGGATGGCACCTACTTTCACTTTGGAGTCCGCGAGCACGGCATGGCCGCGATCTGTAACGGGCTTGTCCTGCACGGAGGTTTCCGGCCGTACTGCGGTACCTTCCTGGTGTTCAGCGACTATATGCGACCGTCGATTCGGTTGGCAGCGTTGATGGGGCTGCCGGTCATCTACGTGTTCACCCACGACT
>JAHHLP010000482.1 GCA_018679295.1 Rhodothermia bacterium | reverse complement strand
GTGTGTGGCCGCTCGTGCCGAACCGTGCAGGTTCTCATCCTTTCAGGGCTGTTCAGCGCCCGAAAGCAAAACGAGGCATACCGGCGCACCCAGTATGCCTCCTGAATTGAGTTGCCCTGCCAGGATTCGAACCTGGAACCTCCTGATCCAGAGTCAGGCGCTCTGCCGATTGAGCTACAGGGCAAAGACTAATCTTCCCCGAATCTAAGACGAATCCGCAAGTGGTTTCAAACAAAGATGCTGCGGAGATCCGAACACGTGTAACGAGGATACCTTCGATTCGTTGCCGCCACCACGCACGCTGAATGTAAGGCTCTTACCGAGAGGAAAGAGACTACACATTCTTGCCAATGTCCCGTACAACCGAACTGCGAAAGGCCACGTATCGGGAGGCGTAATGGTGGTGCTGGATCTTAGAACGAGAAGGAGAGGAGAGTGAAAGAGAGGTCGATGTTTTTGTAAGTAACCAGTAGGAGGCGATCAGAATGCGCTACAGATTTTTTGCCGTCTTAGGCGCTGTCGTGCTGATGACACTCACTTCGATCGGCTGTGACTCGGAGAGCGAGGAGTCGATCGTGGACAATACCAATTTCACTGCAACTGGCGATTTTCATCACACTGTTCAAGCCGCGAATCGCACGACATTGCGCGTGGAAGGAATCAACGGCGAGGTCAAGGTCAGAGCGGTTGCCAACGCCGGCTCGGTGGTAATCGCCGGAGAGCGCCGCGTTAAATCGGATAGCTTCTCCGACGCATCGGACTTTCTTCGCCAGGTAACGGTCGTTGTCACCGAATCTGGAGACGAGATCGTCGCCAGAACGGAGCAACCGAACAATCCGGGTGGTCGAGAGTGCGTGGTAGACTATGAAATTACTGTTCCGAAGGATCTACTCGTCGATGTTCGCCACATCAATGGCGCGGTCTCGCTGCAAGAATTTGAGTCCAGTGCGTACGTTGACCTAATCAATGGAACGTTGGCGGCCGAGATCGACTTGCCCCCAAGTGGTACGATTGACATGACAGTCATCAATGGGACGCTGCTTTTGGAGATTCCGGCCACTACGTCGGCTAGCGTGGCGGCCGGTGTGACGAACGGCGAATTGTTCGTGTCAAATCTGGATTTCGTAAACCGGCAGTCAAGCGAACGAAGTCTCACCGCAACTCTCGGTAGTGCGGATGGAAACATTCGGCTGTCAGTAATCAACGGCACCTTGATGCTTCGAGGTGTTGGATCCTGACGTTCGACTTACTTCCGCCGGCACACGAAGGTGGACGAGAATAAAGGCGGCGGGTTGAGAATGAAAGGGTGATCCCAATTCGAATTTTGGACTCAGATACTCGCACGCATGCACTTAGCAGTTGGGCGCACTCGCCATGCGGCCCTCGATCGGCGATGCCCTCACGCTAGTCAAAGTGCGCGTTAACAACTGGCAGCCACCGCAGGCCGCGCCGGTTATTGCCGGCAAAGTTCAGCAGGCCAACCTGCACGCCGTGCAGGGTTCGGGCGTAATTGAAGCCGCCAATAGTGAGGCCGTGCACGTCTCCGCGCATATGATTGAAGGCGCTGATCGAGAATCCGCGCATCGCACCATCCGGCTCGATGCGCACGTAGGCTGGAGCAATGACGACGCCGGCAACGAACTGGCCTCCAGCTGCAGGTGCTACCAGGAGGCCTCGCACATCGGGCGCACCAGCGGCAAGGCCGGCCAAGGCTACACCTTCGAGTGAGCCGCCCGCGCCTGCGCCCAGTCCTCCTACGAGCAGGCCGCGCGCATCTCTACCCGCGCCGGCTCCCAACCCTCCGACGGCGACTCCCCTAAAGTCCTGACCGGCTCCTGCACCGAGCCCTCCGATTACAACGCCAATAAGATCCTTACCCGCTCCCGCGCCGAGGCCGCCCACACTGAACCCCTCCAGGTTCTTGCCCGCTCCCGCTCCGAGTCCACCGATGAATACTCCCCGGGCGTTGGTTCCCGCTCCCGCTCCGAGCCCGCCGATGGCAACGCCGACCATCTCTTCACCAGCGCCGGCCCCAAGCCCGCCCAGGAAAACGCCGGCCAACCGTTTGCCGGCTCCAATTCCAAGGCCACCGAGACCGATGCCCTTGACCGACTCTTCAGCGCCAATCCCCAGGACCCCCAGTGACAACCCTGCAATTCGATTGGCTCCAGAAGCGAGTACGCCCACCGACGCCCCCGTCACCTCTCCGCTGGCAGGGCTATGGGGACTCCAGATCGTTATGTTGATACCATTGACATACTCGAGACCCCGGTCACGGAAGTTGATTCGTAGCCCGTTGGCTCTTGGCGTGTTGCCGACGCTGACGCCGGTGTGGCCAGCACCCAGCGTTAGTCCTTGGGCCGTCGCACATTCGAGGACGAGCGTCCCCCCAAGCAGCACCGAGAGAAGCAGGATGCAGGAATTACGAACCATCATCATGGTCATCCCAACGATTACCACTCGACTAGACGTGCCGAGCAAGAGCAAGGTTACGTGAGGAGTTGCCACTACCGGTGTCAGGTTTTCCGGACCGCGCCACATAGTGGACTACCTGACGATCAGTCCTCTTTCGACTAGATGTAGAACGCGGCGCGACCCGACCCCCGGCTAACCAACTCTTGAACCGGCCGTCAACATCGCGTCGACGTCCTCGGGCTGACACCCTCGCCACTCAGCGAGTCGTGCGACAATCATTCCGCGGACGTGCCCGGTCAGCGTTCGCGCGTCCATTCCGGCATAGTCGTCCGGCCAAATTTCGCCGACGATCGTCAACCGAATCGATCCGCTCCTCGAAAAAACCCAGCTGCTCTTTGGGAGAGCATCGCTCGTGCCGTCCAGTGCGAGAACAAGCACCGGAAGCTTTTCCTTGATCGCCAGGCCGAGCCCCCCTTCGTTGAACCTCCCGACGCGTCCGTCCTTCGAACGCGTACCCTCCGGAAAGAAGATCACGGAGCACTTCTTGTGCAGGTACTCGCGGGCCTTGATCAGCACGTTGACCCTGCTGCGCCGGTCCTTGCGATCCACCGGTATGTCGCCGGCGAGCCGCATCAGCCAGCCGATCACGGGTATTCGCCATAGCTCGGCCTTTCCAACCCATTTCATCTCCCACGGCAGCAGGCTCACAATCGGAATGTCAGCAAACGACTGGTGATTGCAGATGACGACATAAGGGTTACGTGGGTTGTCCGGAACCTTCCCGCTCACATCAATCTTCCAGAACGGATTTGCTTTCGTCATCGTGGCGCCGAGCCGCCGGAACATCCGGCCCGTAGCGTAATGCGCAGGGTCACGATCAAAGATCCTCACAAGCGCCATCAACGGCAGCCAGATGAGAATCAGCAGGGCGTTGACCAGCCAGGAATAGATCGAGAGTAGTACGGACATGTTGCTCGTGATGCGTTCGTCGACGCATTCAAAAACCGATCGGCAGGTTGGATGATCCTGCGACGACCCGCGGCGTATCTTGAAACTGCGGCGCACCGATGAGACGGCGCCCTCCAAATCGAATCGAGAATCGCCTACAGGATCCGTTGACAGGCACAACATCGTACGAACCATTGATGGAGCGATGTCTTGACCTCGCGCGTCGCGGGGCGGGATCCGTGAGCCCGAACCCGATGGTGGGGTCAGTGCTGGTCGACGAATCGGGCAGCGTGATCGGTGAGGGTTGGCACCAGATGTTTGGTGGGCCGCATGCTGAGGTGCACGCCATCGATGATGCGGAACGAAAGAACGGCCGCGATGCGCTGAAAAGCGCGACGCTCGTCGTCAACCTCGAGCCATGCAGCCATCACGGAAAAACACCCCCATGCGCGGATCTGATTATCGATAATGGAATCCCACGGGTGGTCGTCGGGATTACCGACCCGAACCCGGAGGTGTCGGGCCGCGGTATCGAGCGTCTGCGTGAATCCGGTGTCGACGTGACCACCGGAGTACTCGCGGCCGATTGCGCACGTTTGAACGAGCCGTTTCTCCATCACCAGCGTACTGGCCGACCACTCGTCATCCTCAAGGTCGCTCAAACCCTCGACGGGTTCGTCGCAGCGGCCGACGGACGATCACAGTGGATCACGGGCGAAGTATCTCGCCGAAGGGTTCACCAGATGCGCGCCGAGCTCGACAGCGTCATGGTAGGTAGTGGCACAGCGCAATCGGATGATCCCGCTCTAACCGTTCGGCTAACCGAAGGACGGCAACCCTGGCGCATCGTCCTCGATCGTGAAGGAACCCTGTCGGCGGATCTAAAACTCCTCAACGACGAGCATCCAGACCGGACGATCGTCGCGGTCGGGGAGGGAGTCAATCCAGCATACGGCAGCGAATTTCGAAATCGGGGTGGAGCAGTAATTGAAGTCCCCGTGCACAACGAACATCTTGACCTGGGAGCCGTCTTCAATGTACTGGGTCGTGGTAACGAGAATGTGCCGCCTTTGCTGTCCGTCCTCGTCGAAGCCGGACCTGCGTTGGGATCGGCGCTGATACGCGAACGACTGGTGGATCGACTTCACCTCTTCGTGGCACCGAAGATTATGGGCAACGGCATCGCGTCCTTCCGCGACCTCGGTATTTCGCAGCTGGACGAGGCGATCACGTTCGCGCAGTCGAAGTGGGAACCGGTGGGCGACGACATGTTGTTCACCGGGTTCGCGAAATCCAGCACTGAATTGACAGGCTCATAGCACGCATGTTTACGGGCATCATCGAAAGCGTCGGAAAGGTCGCGGAAGTAACTGACCTCGGAGGAGGAAAGCGCATCCGCGTTGAGGCAGATCTCGCGGACCAACTCAAGATCGATCAGAGCATCGCTGTCAACGGCGTTTGCCTGACGGTGGTCGAGCAGTCAGCTACAACATTCGAGGTAGTCGCTGTCGAAGAGACGCTTCTCAAGACGAATATCGGCGCGCTATCCAACGGCTCTCCGGTTAACCTCGAACGTGCGATGACGATGGAAAAGCGCCTCGACGGACATCTCGTCCAGGGGCACGTCGATGCGAAGGGGAGGGTCACGAACGTGGTCGAGCAGACCACGGGCCGTCTGTATACCATCGAGTACGAGCCGCGATTCTCACACTATCTAATTCCGACGGGCTCGATCACGGTTGATGGTATAAGCCTGACCGTCGCTCGCCTCGACGATGATGCGTTTACGGTAGCCATCATCCCCTACACGTTTGAGAACACGACGGCACAGGCGTGGCAGACGGGCTCCTTCGTGAACCTGGAGTTCGATATGATCGGTAAGTATGTGATCCGCTGGCTGGAGAAATCACGCGGTGCGCAGGCTCCCGACAATGTCTCACTCGACTTACTCCGAAGAACGGGCTTCGTTGACTGACGGATCACGCGGTCGGCCGTCCGGGGACCATCGAGATAAGCAAGTAGTCGCCCGTGCATGGACCGGCGACGGCCTCCGTATTTATGTCATTTTGGCACCGAACTCACAGAATCGGAGTGCGTTGACACCCGTCCCCGGCTAAATTATTAGGTTCGCAGTGGGCTCATTTAGGGCTCATGAGGTTTGAGGGCCGTTTTTCTAAGTTTTTGGGTGTTTGATTCACCACTCCATGGACATCATCCCGGACCTGGACATATTGACCGATCTCGACGCGCCGCGGCTTCCCTCGTCGGAGGCAGACGGAGCACGTCGGGTGTATCTGGAG
>JAHHLP010000459.1 GCA_018679295.1 Rhodothermia bacterium | reverse complement strand
GACCGGCGATGATGCCACGCGGCAGTTCGACTTGCCCTTTGCGCACCGGAAGCGACAGCAAGAGACCTTCGTCAGCAAGACGATACTCGAGAGGTTGCTGCCGACGGGGCGGCTCCTCCTCAAACATTACGTTCCAATTCTCGGCCAGGAGCAGGCTGTCCATCTGGTCCACCGAATACCCGACCGCGTAGAGTGCGCCGATGAAGCTGCCCATGCTTGTGCCGGCAACGACATCGACCGGTATCCCCATCTCCTCCATTACTCTCAGAACGCCCACATGGGCGAAACCCTTCACTCCCCCACCGGACAGGGCAACGCCGACTTTGGGACGCTCACCGCTACGGCCAGACTCGGACTGCTGTGCAAGGGCAACCGCCGGCATGATGAAAATCAGAAGGAAGAGCGCCGTCTTTTTCGCCACTGCCTGACCATCCTGAATCGATGACTCGTCTCTCTGTACAGAATAGCATTAACCATGCTCTCCATCGATGGAGATTCAATCAACGGATGCAACGCCCGGAAGCCTCCGACCGGTCCTCGCCGTAAGCGAAACGCGCCGTTGCACCACGATCCGCTGCACTACTTGCGCCGATGATGAGCCTCCGATTACCATGTACGCGTCACACCTGGACGGATGAGTCAACCTCTGCCACCCCAATACCGGTTTCTGCGCTCGATCGTCCGCCTTCTTACCAGGGCCTTCTTCAAGGAGATCGTCTGCGAAGGAGCGGATCGCGTACCCGCGGATGCGGGAGGCCTGGTGATCGCCTGGCACCCGAACGGACTCGTCGACCCCGGTCTCATCCTTGCCAACTTCCCGGGCAGAATTGTCTTTGGTGCACGCCATGGCCTGTTCCGATGGCCTATCGTCGGTTGGCTGATGCGCAAGATCGGAACCGTGCCCATCTACCGGACGCAGGACGCGTCCAAACTGACCAACAGGGAACGGCGTGAAGCCAACGAAGCAAGCCTCGAGGCGCTTGCCGGCGAACTCGCTGTCGGGTCTTTCTCCGCTCTCTTTCCGGAGGGTCTAAGCCATGACGAACCGCATGTGTCGGAGGTCAAGACCGGCGCAGCCCGTCTGTACTACCGCGCCGTCGAGTTGTCGTCGACAGATGCGGCGCCCCCCGTCATCATCCCCGTTGGTTTGCACTATGACCGCAAAGAAATCTTCCGGTCGAGAGCCCTCGTCTGGTTTCATGAACCGTTGCGAATTCCCGATGAGTTGGAGACGCCATCCGGCCAGCCCGTAGACCCCGACTGCCGAAGGGAAATGCTGCGTGGACTGACCCTGTTGATTCAGGAGACGTTGATTGAGGTGGCCCGATCAACGGACGACTGGGAACTGCATCATCTGATGCATCGCCTTCGAAAGATGCTGCGCGCCGAGCGGGCAGATGAAACCGGGCGGGATCCTGGTCCGCCGTCAATTGCCGAGCGCGAGGTCGGGTTCGCGAGAGTCTGGTACACATATCAGGCGTGGCGCAAGAAACATCCGGAGGAAATTGAGACACTTAAGGCGGACGTGGCAGCATACGATCAAGACCTCGAAGCAATCGGCCTCGAGGATCACGAGCTATCCATCAAACCGCGTCTCGCATCACCATCGTGGGTTGCGCTTAGCGTCCTGCAATTCGCACTTGTCTTCCTTCTCATTCCCCCAATCCTTGTGGCGGGCTACGTGATCAACGTGATACCGTACTACCTGCTTAAGGGCGTCACACGGCTTCTCGCGAAACAGACCAAGGACCTGGCATCGGTGAAGATCATTGGAGGAAGCATTCTGTTTCCGGTAACCTGGGCTACTGCAGGCTACCTCGCCGCCAAAGCACATCACGAACTGCACCTGATGTTTCCGACGATTCCGGACGTACCGGTTGTCGCCGCCGTCACGACGGTCGGGCTTGGCATCGCCGGCGGGCTGCTTGCACTCGTGTACATAGAGCTTTCCGCCGACACGTGGCGCGCGGTGCGGGTTCGGGTTACACGCAGGCGGCAGCGCGAGGCCGTCGACAGTCTGCGCGAACGACGCGCTGAGATTTGTTCGAGGGTCGAGGAATTGATCCGAGGTCTGTCGACGGCTTTCGAAGGAAGCTCCCACACACGAATGGGTACCAGGGACGGCTAGCCGATCCGCGCCCTACACAGGGACGATGGCTGGGAATCTACGAGCGCGGTCGGCCAATTTGCGATGGAAAGCTACCTGCGATAAAGCGGCCCGAGGATCGGATACAGTTCGCGGAATCGCTCGTGCTGCTCGCTGTAAGTCGTCACCGCATCAGCCCTCGGTACGATGATATCCTCGGCTCTAACAGTCGCTTCGCAAGCTTCCTCGACCGACGTCCAAAGCCCGGCACCGACACCGGCTAAGAGCGCGGCTCCGTAGGCGGCGCCTTCCGTCGTCTGGACCGTCACCAGCTCGACGCCGAGCACATCAGCAAGTATCTGGCGCCACACCGGACTCCGAGCGCCGCCGCCCGACAACCTGATTTCTCGCGGTGCCGGCAGGCCGACCTCTTTTAGAAGTTGAAGATTGTCTCGTAGTCCAAAGGCGACGCCTTCCAGCACTGACCGCGTAATGTGCGCCCGTGAGTGTCGCGCCGTCAGCCCCACGAACGAAGCCCGCAGGTACGGATCTGCATGCGGCGTTCGCTCCCCCGTCAGATAAGGTTGAAAGAAGAGGCCTTCCGAACCCGCCGCAATCTGAGCCGCCTCCTGTAGCAGGTCGTCGTAATCGATACCGGGCGCCAGCGTGTCGTGATACCAAGCGAGACTTCCGGCCGCTGAAAGCATGACGCCCATCAGATGCCAGCGGCGCGGTACCGCGTGTGGAAACGCGTGGACTCGGCCCACCTCCTCCGACAGTGGCTGATCGCAGGGAGCAAAGACGACCCCCGATGTACCGAGCGTCAACCCCCAAACCTCCGGTATGACCGCGCCGACACCAACTGCCTGTGCGGCCTGATCGCCGCCACCTCCGACCACCGGCGTGCCTTCGGCAAGACCCGTTTCCCGTGCGGCCGCGTCGATTACACTACCGGTCACCTCAGGACCTTCGTGAGTCGGCGGGAGCCAGTCCCCCGGAATGTCAATCGCGTCCAACAGTTCCACAGACCAGTCGCGCTTCCGAAGATCGAGCATCAGCGTCCCACCGGCGCCGGCCTTGTCAGTCGCGTAGGCGCCGGTCAGCCGGTAACGGATGTAGTCCTTGGGCAGCAGGACCTGGGCCGTCCGGGCATACACCTCCGGCTCATGATTGCGGACCCACAGGAGCTTGGGCGCGGTAAACCCCGCAAACGCGTCGTTTCCGGTCAACGAGACGAGTCGTCTCAAGCCGAGCGCGTCCCGAATTTCATCGCATTCTGCGGCTGCGCGCTGATCGTTCCACAGGATCGCAGGCCGCAGAACCTCGCCCTCCGCACCAAGCATGACCAGTCCATGCATCTGACCGGTCAACCCTATCCCGACAATGTCACG
>JAHHLP010000150.1 GCA_018679295.1 Rhodothermia bacterium | reverse complement strand
GGGCGAACCCAGCGCGTCGACGGGCGTGCCCGAGACCACCAGCGAGTTAGGTCCGCTCAGCTTCACCATGTAGGCATTGCCTGGTACCACGTCGTTCAGTGCGCCGATCCAGCTGCGTGTGGCGCCGTCGAAGAGGCTGAACGCCGTCTGGCTCTTGAGCACATCGCTGTTGGCGGGGGCGAGGGTGGCAAGCACGTCGTCCGGGTCGGTTGAGGACGGAGTCCGGTTGATCGAGAACCATGTCCAGCCCTTCGCGAGGGCGACCGACTGCTGAGGCGGGCTGTTCATCGCGTCGATGGCGATCGGGTTGGCCGTATCGCCCTGCGACGTGCCGCTCACGAACGGCAAGATCAGATCCGTGGCCGGATAGAGTCGACAGGCCGACGCATCCAACGCGCGGAAGGTCACCGTTTCACCTGCGGGCAGCGGGCTGTAGATCGTCATCTGGACGACGCCAGAGGTATTCGCTGTGCCTGTTCCACGCAGCTCGTCACCCACGAAGGCGCCGAGGCGGTCGTCGGTGTCGGTCGACAGGATGCCCTCGAGCGACAACGCAGCGGTCAGCTCCATGCTGTACGAGAAGCGGTTCGGATCCAGGTTCCATCCTGGCGACGGGCAGCTGACGTCGACGGTCAGGTTGAGTTGTGAGGGCAGGCCGTCGTTCTCCGCGAGGATGGTGGCCGTGTACTGTCCGATGGCCAGCGTGTCGCTTACCAGGAACGAGACCGCGGAGGCATCGGCCGGCGCGACCGTCCCCTCGGGTGGCGAAGCGGACAGCCATCCGGGCACGCCGTTCAGGGCGTACTCGACCAGCCGTACGCGGCCGTTGACGAGCTGGGCGGCAAACTCGGCGTTGCTGCCGAGGTCTACGTTAACCGTCAGGTCGGCAGGGCTCCACGTAAACGCGCTGCGGCGGACCGTGAACTGCCAGGCGATGTCGTTTGCGATCGGGTTGCCCGCGAGGTCTTCGATCACCTGCGACTTACCCTGTGCGTCTTCGAGTCCCGACACAAATCGAGCTTCCATGATCTGACCTTCGGCAGCGTCCCAGTCAAACGTATTTGGTGGCTCAATTACAACCGTCTCGCCGTTGCACACGGCATCGAGGCCGCCTATACCGGGATCCCCGGGTTCCGTCATCGAGGGGCCCGTTACGAAACGAAGCTTCGTGTTCTGAAATGCGCCCGACGTCGAGATCGACTCGCAGTCGATCGGCTCGTTGAAGGTCGCGGAAATGGCGCTGCCCAGAGCGAGCACCTGGTCCGATGGGGTTGGTGAACCGAGAGGCCGAGGTGGTGTCCGATCCACGGTCCCTGCAGCAACGTCGCTGAACACCCTTGGTGCCGGATCATTGCCCGCCGCTATGGACTCACATTCTGTAAAGGCGCGCAGTTCGTAGTCGGCGTCGATCGGGGGCATCCATTTTCCGGCCCAGGAAGTCGCTGATGGGTCGAGTGTGACTACCGGGAAGGCGGGGAGCCAGTCCGGACTGCCGACTTTCCTGTACTGAACCCCGATCGCCGTCAACGAATCCGCAAGGGAGATGTCACTCGTGAATCCGCCAAGAATGATCTCTAATGAATCTGCGCTCGCCGAATTGTGAAGCCAGGGGTTCTTGGGTCGAACGAGTGAGATGTCGCTGCATGGGGCGTCGAAGTACACACTTACAAACGCCGTGTCAACCATGACCGAAGTCTGCCGGGGATCGGACTTCCAGATTTCGTACTCTGTTGCCGGATAGAAAATTAGGGCGACGTCCTCATAGGCATACGGTGTAGAAACGCGCAATACATCGACGTTTATCGTTCGAGACTCGTTTGCATCAAGAAGGAATGTTTCGAGTCGCTCGCCTCCGAGAAGGTCTCCTGTGGCCGTGAGCCCAAGGTTCCGAGGATTCGTCTCACCGGGTACTCCAAGGACATATTGTCGTCGTTCCGGAGTTTCGCTCTTGTTTGTCAGTGTGACCTCAAAAGTGCCTTGTCCGTCAGGATCCACGTTGCGCAAGACGCCACCCCCCGCGACTTCGATTTCGGGCCAGTCGCGCCGCTGGGTGCAGGGGTTATCCAGGCCGTCGATACCTCGTTTCCGATCTGTTCCGCACCTTCGGCCGTCACTCTCTACAGCACCAGGGGAATGCTCCCACGGGTTGGAACTCCGCCCTGACACGATCCCAAATACCGGCGTGTGGTACTTGGGGTCGTCGCCGACATCAACGGAGAAGAAATCACCCGTATCGCCATCAGATAGCACGTAGCCAACCGTCCTCGATTCGCCGTCCGACGTGGTTGAGTCTCTAGTAATCTCCGTGTTGACCGAGAACGTGGCTAGTGCCTCGTTGTCCCAGGCTAACGTGAGAATGAGTCCGATCTCGTCCTCCGTCTCGAAGTAGATCCGAGTAGTCGTGGTCTTTGTACTGTCCTTTCCCCTCTCGTGAGAGAACTCGTATTCGGCTCCGGCGCTAAAGGATCTATTCTTAACTTTCCCCAACAGCGCTTTCTGGGCCAGAGAATCCTCGATGATTAAGTGCTTGTTCCAGTTGGCGAGCGCTTGATCCAGCCTGACCACGTCTTCGGTCCCGTCTTCGTTCGGATCGCCAGAAAGGGTTACATCCCCTGACGTCAACTCGATCAAGTCGGTGAGTGCCGGAATTAGCGATTGTTCGATGTGGGTCTCTCCGTAGACGTAGGTCGTCTCAAACGCGTCTTCCGGGTTCAAGTCGCCGACGATCTGCTCACTCAGGTCAATCTGACAGGCTTCGACATCAAGTACGTCTGCTCGCGCGAACACCAGGTTGAGCGCGACGCCCATGTAGAGATCCTCGCCGACCCACGTCATATCGCTTGATGTGGACCACCGCTCGGTCGTCTTCGTACAGATCTCAACAGCTCCTCCGCTTCCATTGTCGCGACCGGCCTTGATCTTGGCTCGAATCAATAGACCGGCCCCACCATCGATGCCAACGAACGGACCAAGTGCGATTCCCGTGAACTGTTTGAATCCAAAATAGCCTTGACCCGAGAAACCGGCGCTTCCACCCGTGACCTGCATATCGCTGATGGTCGTACACATCTGTGTACCCTCTTCGATATATGCGAACGAGTTACTGCCCGGCGGGTCTCGCAAGATCATCAACGGAAACGGATCAGTGGTCGCAGAGACGAACTCGGCTGTTCTTGGGCGGAGGCCCTCGACGACGGCCCATTCAGTGGCTGAAACGGCCGCCTTGCCCTCGACATTCGCAATTGCTGTCAGCGACTTTTGATACGAACGGTCGGCTCCTTCGACGAACGCTCCGGCCGTGATATTTGGTGATCGTCCGATTGTCTCATACTCCACCTTCCCGTCCTTGATAGTCAGGGTCGTCGGCGACCCCGAAAGGTCGGCGATGCCATCAAAGATCTGAACTGTTCCATCCTCGACCGGACAGGCTCCGAGGTCCCCATAGTCTTCACTGACATTGATTGTTAGAGGCACGGTCTCGAGACGGCCGATGATGGGGACCGCCGGCAATGTTCTGCCGTCCGCGAAATAGCCCGAAGACGTGCATTGTGATGGCGGGTTCGGAAGGCCGACAATCTCGACTTTGATATCCGGTCGGTAAATGAAGTCGAGTGTATCGTCATCTGTCGTGAGATCAACTTCACGGGCTCCGAGTTCGTCAAAGAACTCAGTGATATCCGTTTGAAGCTCGGGATTAGCTGGTACTACGTTGACGACCTGCACCAGGTATTTCTGTGGCGGGAGTTCCAATTCAAAACTTCCCGCAATTATTGGCACCTCCTGGTCAAAGCATCCGTCCTCCGTAAACACCTTGAGCGTTGCTGTACCGATGTTGCCGGCAGTTGCACAGCTGGCGCCAAAGAAGCCGCGAAGGACTCGCTTCTTTGTGCTTGCAAAGTCGATATCGAGCAGGTCGTCGTTGACGAACAGGTCTCGCTTCTGTGGCTGGAACTGGGTCAGATCAGAAGGGTCTTGCGTAGTGAGCCAGGGCTCGATGCGATAGAGGTCCGTGGGGTCTTCGGACGGGAAAACGGAGACAGAGTAGGTGCCATCCGATTCCGTGTTGGTGCGGTTGACACCGTTGACTCTGATCTCGACATCCGGTACTGTACACTCGGTGCCCTCGTATTCTACAGTCCCGGAGATACCAACCTGCGTGACGTCAGCAAAATCGACTTGGTTTTCGATCGGACTCTCGATGCTGAGGGTGATCTCCTTCTGAGCTGGAACGAATGATCGTCCATCCTCAATCGGCGTTACGGTGAACGTGCTCTTGTCCCCGTATCGGATACCGCCTACCGTGTAGTTGCCGTTGTTATCGGACTGAGTGCATTCGCCCACGTTCGAGCCTTCTATCCAGTGGACACCCTGCTCGAGTGTGCCATGTGCCGAAGACTCGGTCAGGTCCGGCACAACAAGCCCCCTTCCCTGATCGAAGGGCCAATAGCCAATGAGACCCGTCTCTCGTCCGGTCAGCTTTCTAGATGTCTGGTCAATCGCTTCGGCACTCAGGGCCACATTCCAGATCTGCACTTCGTCAATGCCGCCTTCGAAGAAAGCGCCCGGTTCCCCAAAGATCTCGGTCGCTCCTATGGCCAGCGTCGTAGTCGTCGGTCGGTCGAAGAAGGTCGAGCCGGCCGGTTGACCGTTCACGTACAGAGTAGCCGTTGCGCCGTCGTCAACAACGCAAACCCGGTTCCACTGCCCTGTGTTCACAGCCGCCGAACTCGACAACTGGGTGAACTCAGTCCCGTTCAGTTGGGAGTATGTCAGTCGACCGTTGTCAAGTCCTAACGCGATCGTCTCGTTGGCTGTGTCCGCACGACCCCGGCCGACAATGTGTCCGGTGCGGGCCGTCGTCTTGATCCACGCGCAAACCGAGAAGTTGGACGTGGGCTGTCCAGGCTCGATCGAAACGTAACCTCCCACTCCGTCGAAGCGCAGCGCCTGGTTCGGATTTGGGTCGAGGCAGATGTCAACGGTATTGTTCTCCGCCGCCCCCATACTTGCCGACAAAAAGGTTGTATCCGAAGAAGAGGCGCTGCTATGCTGGCTGGAAGGCAATTCGCCTTCGTCCGGTGCACTCGTATCGGTAGTCTCGGCAGACGCAAGCCGAACGCCTTGTTGTATCAGTGCTGACACCTGACCGCTGATCGCACCATTGGCCGGACGCCAGCCAATATCGCAGGAAGGTAGTGATTCGCCAAGACGCGGCCCTACGTTCGAGAGGTCAGGATTGATTGAAGTGACGCAATACTCGAATACTCCGCCCGGGACTACGTCGATGTCGTCATATGCTTCCGTGTTGGCGGCGACCGTACCAACGAGTTCGAGCGTTCCTTTTGTACCTCGACGGTAGACGCTAAAGCCGCTCTCGTTTTTCCCGGGGTCGGTCCAGCTAATCTGAATGCGATCCTCGAAAGCTCCGTCTGATGCATTAACCCGGATCGGCTCGAGCAGGAGCGGCTGGACGTAGGCCGCACCTGCCTGCCGGCCAAAATCGTTGCGACCCCATGCCCCAACCACGGCGTTCTCGCCGTGCACCGAAACGCTGGAGCCGAATAAGTCTCGATTATTATTATTTGGATCAGCCTCCGCACCTCCCGGTAGCAGCTTGGCGATTGCAATCCACTCAGATCCATGGTGCTGAAA
>JAHHLP010000171.1 GCA_018679295.1 Rhodothermia bacterium | reverse complement strand
GCCGTCCTCGTTCCAAAGCTCATAGAGGAAGGCTTCGAACTCACCGTTGCCGACACGGGCTACTATCTTGACGGACTCCTGTATAAGAACGGAGAACGAAAGGCGCATCATCTGGTCAAGGACATTCGGCGATTCACTGAGGCCGACCTTGAGGGGCACGACGCTGTGGTACACCTTGCCGAGCTTTCCAACGATCCGTTGGGGCAGCATATAGAGGAGAACACATACGACATCAATCACAAGGGATCCGTTCACCTTGCAAATCTCTGCAAGCGGGTAGGCATTGAGCGGTTCGTCTATACCTCATCCTGCAGTGTTTATGGGACGGAGGAAGGTGACCTCGTCAAGACAGAGTCTTCGGAAACACATCCGCAGACGGCCTATGCAAATTGCAAAATACTGGTGGAAAGGGATGTGTCCGCTTTAGCAGACGACAACTTCTCGCCGACGTTTCTCAGAAACGCTACGGCATACGGCCCATCTCCCCGCATGCGTTTTGATATCGTTCTAAACAATCTCTCGGGGCTTGCGTGGACAACCAAAGAAATCCGTCTAAGCAGCGATGGTACTCCCTGGAGACCGCTTGTTCATGTGGCGGATATTTGTGACGCCATCGTCTGTGCCGTTAACGCACCTCGGGAAGCAGTGCATAACGAAATCTTCAACGTGGGTAATACGGCGGAGAACTATCGTGTCCGCGAAATCGCTGAGATAGTCGCAGATACCTTCGAGGGATGTGAACTTTCCGTCGGCCAAAGTGACGGAGATTCTCGCAGCTATCGCGTGAACTTTGACAAGATCAGCGAGAAGCTTCCCGGCTTTGTTTGCAGCCGGGACGCGCGTATAGGCGCTGAGCAATTGAGGGAGATTTTTCAGAGAATCGAGATGGAAATCGACGACTTCGAGTTCCGTGCCTTCACGCGGCTGAAGCAGCTTCGGCATCTCATTGAGACCGACCAGATAGACGATCGCTTTTTCTGGAGATCACGAACATGACTCGGACGATTGTCGCCATTTCCGCCTTGCTGGTACTTCTTCCACTGGATTCGCGAGGCCAGGATGGGCCGGCCTCTGACCCAGCGTATGATTGGCGCAACGACTGGGAGCTTCCGGCTGGTTATCACCTTGAAATCGACGCATCGGGATTTGAGCTTCCGAGTGCAATAGCGTTCGTTCCCAATCCGGGTAACGATTCCAAAGACCCGCTGTACTTCGTTACAGAGCTGCGCGGCCAAGTGAAAGTCGTTACCAACGATCGTTCAGTCGTCACGTTTGCAGATGAGCTGGGCAACTTCTTACCAAGGGCTGAATTGCCGGATGCCGCTGGTCAATCAGGACTTGCCGGTATCTGTCTTGAACCCGAGAGAGGTTATGTCTTTGTTACGTTCCTCTACCGCGACAAGCAGGAAATCCCTAGAAACAACATCGTCCGCTTTCAAACGAAACCCCGCACTTTTGGCTTGAAGCCGACGGGGAGAGCAGACTTTACAGACGTCTTCATGCCTCACGAGAGCGGTCTGGCTCACCATATTGGAGGATGTCAGATCGAAGACGACCACCTCTATGTCGGAATTGGCGATGGGTGGCTGGCACAGCGTTCTCGGCAGCTCGCTCACTTCAACGGCAAGCTGCTTCGCATGACACTCGACGGCAAGCCTGTACCTTCCAATCCGTTCTACGACGGCGATGCAGGAAATGAGGGTATCGACTACGTCTGGGCTTATGGGTTGCGTAATCCCTTCGGACTGAAGGTCGTCGACGGGAAAGTTTTTGTGGCAGATAACGGCGTGCGCGTCGATCGTTTCCTGGAAGTTGAGGCTGGCGGAAACTACCTGTGGGATGGCAGTGACGTCAGTATCACATCGAATGCAGACTTCGTCTGGGCGACGAGTATCGGACCTGCTCAAGTAGAGTATGTTGGTGAAGCTGAATTCTTCAACCCTGAGTTCCGGAACACGTTTTTCGTAGCAGGCTCCGGCGCCATGGATCAGGGTACACGGGAAAAGATGCCGCGAATCGCAGCCGTACCGTATTCAGTTAAATCGAACACGGTTACGGCTACACCACGAGACTTCGTCGTATATGCCGGCGAGCCCTACCAGTTGGTCGTTGGTGTTGCCAGTGGCCCCGACGCTCTCTACTTCGTGCCGATTCTCCCAGACGGGGAGGGCAGAACCTCTGTTCTAAAAGTTCGCCGGTCGTTGGCGGATGAACCGGGCCATCGCCTTTTGATCGGTGCCAATG
>JAHHLP010000141.1 GCA_018679295.1 Rhodothermia bacterium | reverse complement strand
GACCGGGCCGACTAACGTGGACCTCATATTCGTCGAGGTCGAGCCGTTCCGCGTGGCGCTCAATCGACCGCGGTCGCACCGTACCAAACACCGGCTTCGGCGGAGCGAAGGGACGATCAAAAAGACCGAGACACCACAGCAATCCGCCGTAGGAGTTCGGGTCGTTGCCGTCGAGAGCGTAGCGATGGTTGAGGTCGATGAGCATCTGGAGCGCCTCTTCCGGGCTGGCGGTCCACGACAGCAGTGCCTTGCCCCACGTCATACGCACGTTGTTGTGAAGTTCACCGTGGGCAAGAAGCGACCGCTGCGCCAAGTCCCATAACCGGTTGTCCGTGCGACCGCGCGCAAGCGTCTCCCACGAGTAGCTCGCCGGTCGCGCGTCGTCTTTGTGCTGATCAAGGGTTTCCCGAGCCCAAGCCGGCAGCGCGACCAAAGACTCGACATCGTCATGATAGAAGCAGAAGTTATGCGCGAGCTCCCGCCATATGAGCAGCTCGTCAAGAAACTTGGATGCACCCGCTGCGCCGGAAGCTTTTGCCTCCCTCGCGATTCGAAATGGTGAGACGTGTCCGTGATGCAAATATGGTGACAATCTGCTAACGCCCTGCGGCGGAGTAACCGCGGCGTCGTTCCGTAGCCGGGCGTATTGCGCGAGACCGTTCTCTACAAACCCGGTCCATCTCTCGTATCCCGCCATAGAGCCGCCCGGCGTATGCGCGGCCGGGCCAATGGAGTGATCGATGTCACAGCGCGAGCAAAGTGCGGCAATATCTGCATCTGCAAGATCGACGACGTCGATACCAAGGTGCCCGCTATGCTGCGAAACCGCCGGCTCGACGTCGGTCCACGCCCTGGGTACGCGCTCCTCGAATGAGGCCTTCGTTGCTGAACGGAATTTGAACGCGCGGTCGAACGACTTGCCAACCGATTGCATCGGGACGATACAACATGCATCGACGCACCAGACAGGCGCCGAGATTGACGACGCAAGCGACTGCGTCCATGCGGGAAAAGGAGGCGCGGGGAAATCCTCCGCGATGACGAGAGCGGCCCAACCGGCGACTTCCCTCAGTGCGCTGTCCGCACCCGTGGTTGGGCCGAGGTGGAAGGCATATCGTATACCGCGGTCCTCCAGCTGGCGTTGCACATCGCGAGCACCTTCCATGATAAACGTGTGATGCCGGTCCGAGTTGAAACGGTGCTTGCCGGCAAGTCCCTGGTAGACGACAACCGGCAGACCCATGCTGTTGCCGGCGTGCACCGCCACAGCCAACGCCGGATTTTCGTGAGCGCGGACGGCATGGTGCATCCAATAGAGGACGAACTCGGCATCACCCGGCGAGGCAAGGTCGTTGGCCGACCCTTCCGAAATCACCCGAACACGTTCTGAAAGATGCGTCGGGAGGGCTCGTCTCACTTCGTCGTATTGGACGGTCATTGGATCTGCATTGGGGCGCTGGCTCATCAAAAAGAGAAACCGTCGGTCACTCGATGACGCCCATCAACAAGTCTCTGCCTCCGCGCATGTCGACACGAGCCTCCAGACGCGTAAGAATCGAAAGTAATCCGGCGACGAGCCTGTTGACGAATACGAAGTGCGGCGACCCCACCGGCTCGCGATGCTTGAACGCCTCACGGCCCGTGACCTTCGGCAGCAGTTCCCTGAATCCATCCAGAATCTGACTGTCTCCAAAGTCGTAGACGTCGTGGCGAAACGGCGCGAGTATCACATTGCCGAAGTCGTCTAGCAATTCCAGCAGGTAGGCATGCTGTTCCTCATCGTGGTGTTCGCGAACGAGGTCCAGCGCTTTGTACTGCTTAAGATGAGCATCATCGTCGTCGGCGAGACGCGCGCGGAAGAGACGAATCAGGTCGTCACGGAATGAGCGCGGGAACGTCTTGATACACCCGAAATCGAGTACGCCGATCTTGCCGTCGTCCCGAAAAAGGAAGTTGCCCGGATGCGCATCGGCATGGACGCTCAAGTTGTCGGCGGCAACCTGCTCCGTTGCGAAGTCGATCAGTCGCTGACCGAAGTGGTTGCGAAGATCCTGCGACGGGTCTGTTTCCAAGAACGCGTCGAGATGCATTCCTTCGACGAACGTCATGGTTAGCACGGTTCGCGTCGTCAATTCCGGAACCCATCTGGGTGTGATTACGCGGTCGTCCTGGTACTGCTCCGCGAAGAACTCGATGTACTTGCCTTCCTGCTCGTAGTCGGTCTCTTCCCACAGATGTTCTCTTACCTCCTGGAGATAGGGGTCGACCATTCCGGCGCCAACGAACCGTTGGGCGATTCCGCCTACGACTCGAAGGTCAGATTCGATGCTCTTTCGGACGTTCGGATACTGGACCTTGACCGCAACTACCCGCCCGTCGTGGAGACTAGCGCGATGCACCTGGCCTAGCGACGCAGCTGCTACCGCCTGCGGCTCGAAAGACGCGAATACGTCTTCCGGATAGCCACCCAAGCTCTTCCTAATCAGCGACCGAACCAGCCCCGTGCTCATCGGCGGGACGGAATATTGAGCCTGTGAGAGCACCTCGGCAAACTCGTCCGGCAGAATGCCTTGGCTAATACTCAGGCCCTGGGCCATCTTGAGTGCCGTACCGCGCAGTTTGACGAGCTCCGTGAACAGATCCTGAGCATTGCGGCCGTGCAGCTTGGCTCTCTCCTCCTCTGCATCGCCGGCACCGACCGATCGACGCGCCAGGTAGCGTGCATAATTCGAGCCGATCTTGACACCGGTCTTGGCGGCAATCTTGCTTCGCGCCAGACGCGACGACGGAAACGACTCATCTGTACCCGGGTGCTCGTCGCTCATCCGTCCTCGGCTTTCGATTCCCTGAAAAGATCGCCGATGAACGGAACGCGATCCAGCGGTAGATAGCCGGCTTCAACAGCGTAGCGGACGAGGTCGACCGTCTTCTGCGGGACGCGGTTCGTCATTATCTCCGCGAGCAAAGCGAGGACGCGATCGATGAGCGCCGTAGCTCGCTCCCGATCCGGCGACTCGTCCTCCAGCCATACACCGATCATTTGAACTATTGACTCCGCGATCACAAAGCGGGCCGCTTCCGTGTCTACGACCACATAGTTGACCCCCGGGACATCCGCAGCCGATAGCTCGACTTTCAACGCATCGCGCAACCGATGGTGAAAAGGCGAGCCGCAGCCAGCCGCGTGATAGCGATAGGTCGGACGCACGAAGTCGAGCCGCGTCTCGAGCAGGTCGAGCAGCATGAAGCAGAAGGTGCCGAGACGATCCTGCAGCGGCAGGCGGTCGAGATCGGGAATCTCCGCCATCTGCTCCACGACCCTGTCGACGGCGAGCGGATACCAAGCCCGTATGGCGTCGTTGACGCTGCCGAAATGATGGTCGAAGACGTCCCGGTCAACACCGGCACGTTGGCAGACGGTCTCGGGCGTCAGGTGGGTCGGATCTTCGACGTACAGATCGGCAACCGCTTCTATCAATATGGTCCAGTCGGTGGGCACTGACGCATGTACGGTAGGACGCGCGATCGGTTCAATCACTTACCGCCCTGCCCGCGAGTCCTCGTCGAGCAATAGAGGGTTTTCCCGCTTGACATGTTGCACCCACGGGGCTACCTATTCTGCGACTTAAACTATTCCGTTGAAGTAGTTGTCGGTGGGCTCATGAAGTATCCAAAGAAGGCACTTCTGTACGGGTTCTTTGTGTGGCTCTTCGTCTTCGGAGTCGCGTTTGTGATCTTCCCGGTGCGCGAGATGTGGCGGTCGCTCTTCGAGTCCATCATGCCGGTGGCCATTGTTCTTGCGACTACGGCA
>JAHHLP010000178.1 GCA_018679295.1 Rhodothermia bacterium | reverse complement strand
ACGTAGGCCATCGGCTGTCGCCGACTGCGCGAGGGCGTCCGCAGGATTCGCCAGGATCCCCAATACCGCAGAAATGGCCAAAAATCGCCCGTACCGTTGATTCATAGTCGCTGTATTGCCTTGTGTAGTAGCTCTTTGCAACCCAAACGAAGGGCGTCCGGGGCTGCGGTTGGACGTTTGGCAAACAGCGTGCCTATGTTCGGAACAGCGTGCTTATGGAAGTGGGGGCGGGTTGCAGGGGCTGGTGGTACTAGCGATCGGCGGCCGACTTCTGAATGTCGTCCCACACCCGAAGAAAGTTCTCCCCGCAGATCTTCTTTATTTCCGGGTCTGAGAATCCTCTCTGGATGAGGCAGCTTAGCAGATTTGGATAGTCGGATACATCCTGCAAACCGTCCGGGAAGGTGAAGACGCCGTCGAAATCCGAGCCGAGGCCGATGTGGTCGACGCCGACAAGATCTGCAATATGAGCGATGTGCATGGCTGCGTCGTCTGCTGTGCCGACGGGGTTTTCAATGCGACGGCGCGAGAGGTATTTGAAGCCGGCCTCGGTCGCGCGATCGAGCTTTTTGCGTTTCATTGCCGCCTCGATCTTCTTTCGGATTTTTTTCGTTGGCCCGGCATACTCAGCCTTCAGGAAATCGGAGCCGAAATTGACCATGATGAGCCCGCTCTTTTCCGCCAGGAGCCGAATCATTTCGTCACTCATGTTGCGCTCCCACCCGGGAGTGAAATGACGCGCGGAAGAGTGCGTCGCAACCGGTGGCTTCTCGGAAACGTCTATGACATCGAAGAAAGCCTCGTCGGATGTGTGCGATACGTCGACGATCATCCCTGTGCGATTCATCTCGCGGACGACTTCCTTTCCAAAGTCGCTAAGTCCGCCATGAGTGCCAGTCCCGTCGTAGGACGAATCGCATAGGCTGTTGTCCTTGGCATGCGTGAGCGTTATGTACCGGACACCTTTGTCGTAGAAATAGGCAAGACTCTCGAGATCCTCCTCGAGCGCGACCCCGTTCTCGATACCGAGCGGCAGCGAGACGAGACCTTTTTTGTGATTCACTCGGATGTCGGAGGCGCAAGTGGCACGGGCGAATTTGTCCGGCGACGTATCGATGATTTGATCCACCATATTGATAAGGTGGTCGGCGTGTGCCTTGGCGCCGGCTTTCGACTGGAACTCGACCGGCACGTAGATGGCCATGAAGGCCGCGTCCAGACCACCTTCGACAGCTCGTGGGTAATCGAAGTCGCCACCGATTGTTCGGCGCGTGATGTCTTCGTGGTAGATGCTATGAAGCCAGTGGGGCACGTCTATGTGCCCGTCGATGATAAGCGAATCACGGGCGAGCCGGGTCGCGCGATCGGCATCTGAATCAGGTCTCGGATCGGTCATGCGTTGATGTGATTTCGAATAAGTTCATGATAGCCGATTAGCGTTCTTTCGTCCGGCTAGTGGTCAGAAATGAAATCCTGCTGTAGAAGAGCGCACTCGTCAGGGTGTGACTTGCCGTGTAGCGAGTTCCTTCAGGAGTTTGTCGTGAATGCCGCCGAAGCCGCCGTTGCTCATGATCAGAACTACGTCGCCTGCCGAGGCCGCATCGAGTATCGATTCCAGCACGGCGTCGGGGCCGTCGAGTGCTGCCGATTTAACCCCTCTGCCTGTGAGTTCAGTCTCGATGTTATCCACGCTCATGAAGTTGGACTCGCTGTCGTTGTGCCGGAAGGGCGGTCGAGAGATGAAGACCATGTCCGCCCCGGTAAACGCGTCGACATACTCGGACTCGAATACCTTTCGGCGACTGGAGTTGGATCGCGGTTCAAACGCGGCGAGGATACGCCGGCCGGGCCAACGGCCCCGGACCGCCGATATCGTCTCGCGAACCGCGGTCGGGTGATGGGCAAAATCATCTACAATCGTGATTCCGGCAACTCTTCCGCGGACTTCCTGCCGCCGTTTCATCCCGCGGAACGATGCCAGCGACGAGGCCATCGTCTCGACATTCAAGTCCTCCGAAAGGCCGATCGTCAGAGCGGCAAGCGCATTGAGGACGTTGTGGCGTCCGCCCATCGAGAGAAGCATCGTACCCGCATCGGCACCGTCTATTTCGAGATTGAACCGGCTTCCCTCCGCCACAGTCTCCAGGTTGGTCGCCCGGACGTCGAGTTCGTCGCCCTCGATTCCGAAAGAACGAACTTGTGCCGCGGCATAGTTCGCGAGGTCCCTTACGTGTGGGTCATCGCCGTTCAGTGCGAGGACTCCGTCCTTAGAGACGATCGATGCGAACTCGCGAAACGCATCCCGATAGTCATCCCAATCGTCATAGATATCTGCGTGGTCGAACTCCATGCTGGTGACGACGGCGCTGGTCGGCATGTAGTGCATGAATTTAGGTCGTTTGTCGAAGTACGCGCTATCGTATTCGTCGCCTTCGATCACGAAATGCCCGCCCGTTCCCACGGCGTAACTGGCGTCGCCATCCAGCATCACGCCGCCGACCAGAAACCCCGGGTCGTGGCCGGACTCGCGCAAGAGGTGTATCAACATCCCGGTCGTCGTGGTCTTGCCATGCGTTCCTGCAATCACCAGTGATCGTCGGTGCCGGAGGAAGAAGTGCGCCAACGCTTCGGGCAGAGACGCTTGCGCGAGACGCAAATCGCGAGCGCGGGAGGCTTCGGGATGGGTTGGGGTACACGCGTTGCCAACGACCACCAGATCCGGGAACGGCTCCCGAAAATTTGACGCATCAAATCCTTCAATGACGGGAACCCCCATCTCCTCCAGACGGGTGCTCATCGGCGGATAAGTCGCAGCGTCCGAACCGCTTACCTCGTGTCCTGCTTCGCGCAGCAGTCCCGCCAGCGATCCCATCCCGGTGCCACAGATTCCGATCAGGTAGATCGTGGTTCCGGATGGTTGATCCGGCAACGGCGGACGATCAAAAACGCGAAGGTGAGCGTCCGGATATTCGGTCAGATCCTTCATGTCGGTGGGATTCCGTGAGCTGACGCGGACATGGTTGAGGAACAGGGAACACTACAGGTCAGCGCCCAACGCGTTAGCCCCGCACCGCCAACTGCATGTCCGAAAATACCGATCCCCCAATCTAACCCCCTGAAGGCTCGGGCGCGAGGACTTCCGATCCGATCCCGTTGCCTGCAGGAGATCTGCCCGGGTCCGCGGACTCACCACCGCTGTGGTCCGTGCGCCCATCCGCCAAGCCCGTTTCCGCATGAGTCTGACCATGCAGCAGTGACTGCATCTTGTCTGCGAGCGAGTCGAAGACCGAGTACATGACGGGAACGATCACCAGCGTCAGGAATGTGGCGAAGGTGAGCCCGCTGATAATGGCCGTACCCATGGGTCCCCAGAACTGCGTGTTCTCCGAACCGAATTGGAAGTTGGGCCGGAAGTCGGTTAGGAGGCCAACAAAGTCGACGCCAATGCCGAACGTCAGCGGGATCAGTCCGATGATCGTCGTGAGCGCAGTCAGCGTGACCGGTCGCAAACGCGTCGCTCCACCCTCGATGATGGCTTCCCGTTTGTCAAGGCCGCGATCGCGGAGCTGCATGATGTAGTCGATAAGGACGATGTTGTTGTTCACCACGATACCCGCGAGGCTGATTACGCCGATGAACGTCATCAGCCCAAACGGAGTCCGTGTGAGTATCAACCCGAGCAGGACACCGATCAGACTCAACCCGACTGCTACCATGATGATGAACGGCGTGCTCACGTGGTTGAACTGGGCCACCATGATCATGAATATCAAACCGATCGCGATGAGCAGAGCGGTTGTCAGAAACCCGAAGGCTTCATCCTGCTCTTCACTCTCGCCCGTGTAGGCCAACGAGTAGCCTGGCGGCAGCGCTGCCTCGTAGTCGGAGAGGAATGCCTGAACCTCTTCCAACACGGCACGGCTGTTGTAGCCTTCCGCCGCGTCCCCAGTAACTGTAGACACCCGTTCGAGGTCGAGACGGGTCACCGATCCCAGTCCGCCCGTCACGGTGAAGTTTGCGACCGCCACGAGGGGTACCTGCTGGCCCTCTTCGAAGACCGTCAGATTGTTGAGGCTCTCCAGATCGCTGCGGCTGGCTTCGGACAGGCGGGTCGTGATGTCATACTCGTCTTCGCCATCACGATACTTGCCCGACTCTACACCATTGATTGCCGAGCGTATTGAGCTGGCGATTTTGGAGGTGCTCAATCCAAATCTCGCGGCGCGTTCGCGATCTATCTCGACGTGGAGTTCCGGACGTCCGGTGTTCAGGTTGTCCGCTATGTCGACGAGGCCGGCGATCTTTCCGGTCTCAGCGGCTGCGACGAGCAGCTGCTTGATCTCTTTGGTGATCCTTACGATTTCGTCGAAGTCTTCTCCGGACACCTCAATGTTGACTGGCGCACCGGTCGGAGGTCCGGGGTTGTCTTTCGTAAACTCAATCTCCACGCCGGGGATGCCTTTCAGCTCCTCGCGCAACCGGCGCATGGTGACCTTCGATGACTCCTCGCGATCGCCGTAGTCGACCAGGTTGATCGTGAGGTTGGATCGTTCTGCACTGGCGGCGCCGCCGCCAAACATCATGTCTCCACCAACACCGACGCCAGTCTGAACGTTTTTGAGGTTGTTCCGAGAGGTCGTGTGTTCGTCAAGCAGATTGTTGATGCGCTGCTGTGCTTCGGCCGCGATGCGATTGCTTTCGTCGATGTTCGTTCCGAGCGGTGCTTCCAGCGATACCTGGATCATGTTTGGGTCTGTATCCGGAAACAGCTCCGTTCCGGGGTTGGCAACCACAAACATCATCATGATGGCAAAGAGCCCGCCAAACGCACCGGTCAGCAGCCGTGCACGGTTGTCGGTAAGAATCAGATGATCCCTCTTCTTGAAAGCCTTACCCAGCAGTCCGACGATGATGATAATCGCCGGAAGGGCCATCAGGTTGATTTCCGTTGTAAGGTCCAGATCTCGCGATCCCAAGGACATCAATACAAGGATTCCGATAGTCACTATCGCAAATAGTACGCCGATCCGCACGGACGTGCCGGCCCCAAGAAACACACTCTCGAAGGAGTGGACGAGAATGCTGATGATGCCCGCTACAAGTAGCAACCCTCCCGGGACCAGCAGGATCGCTGCAGGAGCCATGCCTGCCATGCCCGCTACTACTGCGCCGAGTATTGTTACCACCGTACCGATCGTGAAGGCACCGAGCGCAAAAGTGTTACGCAGGTAAGCATGGCGCACGGTGTAGTCGCGTTCCAACATCCAACTCAAAAAGGCGCGGTACCGC
>JAHHLP010000071.1 GCA_018679295.1 Rhodothermia bacterium | reverse complement strand
GTCGTACTCGGCCTCGAGGTTCGCAATCTGTATCATGATCATTTCGATTTCCGATACGAGTTCGTGCAGACGTCGCATCCTGGCATCTTCCAGTGAAGGTTTCAGGTCGGCGGCCGCCCTGACCAGTTCCCGAGCCATTTCCTTGCGTCGTGGGAGATTCAGATCGGCCGCGTCGCCGTTGTCCGAGTGCACGATGCCGAGCAGCAACACCTTGGATCGCCCCAGATACTGATGCGCTGCATCGGCCGCGAGTTCGACGGCTGGATCCGCACCTGCTGCGGTTGGTTGCCATGGCGCATCCGCGTCTGGACCAAGGACCGTCCGACCGAGAAGTATGCCCACTAGCAGTACGGTGGCCGCAAAGACAACCTGTGCGGTGAGGCGGACGCGAGGTGTCATCTGATCGACGACGTTGGACAGCCAGTCTCGTAGCCGAGGGGTAGCAATTGTTTTCGTCCCGCGTTGGTCGACCCGCTGCTGCAGGTTGGCGTAGTAGTCGTCCCAGAAGCGATCCGGAGGAGCGGGCGCCTCGTGCAGCGAAACGATGTTCAGAGTCTGGCGCAAGTCGTCCAACTCCAACAAATCGATGGCTCCGTCATCGACGAGCGAATCAAACCTTTGCCGTTCCGTCTCGGTGAGATCACCGAAGAGGTACGCAGTTGAGAGATGGTCTATGTCCTGTCTTCGCGTCATGGATTAAGTTGGGATCACGCTGTCGTGATAGGGTCTGAGGGCATCGCGCATCTTTCGTGTGGCTCGGAAGAGGAGACTCTTTACGGTGCCCGGGGCCACCGACATCGTATCCGCGATATCCGGTACCGTCATGTCCTCGTAGAATCTCAGGACGAACGCCGATCTTTCTCGCGGGGCCAATTGGTCGAGTGCGGCGCTGATGTACTGCTGAAGAATACTTGCGTCGGTCCTCCGGTCAGGCCCGGGTCTACCATCGACTACCGTCGGTCCTTCGTCTCGGCCGCCAAACAGGGCGAGATGTCCGAACCCTCTCTTTCGACGGCTGTTCAGGTAAGTGTTGACCGCGATCTTGTGTAGCCATGTAGAGACCGCCGACTCTTGTCTGAAATCCTGCATGGCCTTAAGTGCCTTGATGAACGTCTCCTGCGAAAGGTCTTCCGCGTCGTGGTGATTACCTGTCAGCCGGAGCGCGAGGTAATAGACCGACTTCTTGTTGTCCTCGACGAGCGAGCGAAAATCCGTGCCGCTCATCGGGGCGACGTGGCGATCAGTCACGGGTGATGGAGGATCCTTTTAGCAGTTGGACACGGTCGGGCGAAGAACCGTTTACAATGTCGATCGAAAATGTCTACGGCCGTGGCAGCGGATGGTTAGCGTCGCGGGGTTTTTCGACGAACGGGCCCCGTGGCAGAAGCGACCCAGGCCTCCTAGTCACTCACCCTGAGCACCTTTGCGCCCCGAATTCCGCCCTGCCGAATCTGCTGCAGGGCCTGATTGGCGTCTTCCAGGCCAAACTCCAGAACTTCCGGCTTGATTGGAACGGCGGCGGCAAGTTCGAGAAACTCTGCAATATCCCGGCGTGCCACGTTCGCGACGGACTTGATCTCCTTCTCGTGCCAGAGATCTGACTCGTATTTCATCTTGAGAAGGTATTCCTTGTCGACGTCCTCCTTTCGTATCGCGTTGACGACGAGGCGCCCGCCAGGTGCCAAACGACGAAGCGCCTCTACTACCGGCTTCCAAGCGGGGGTCGTATCTATGATGCTGTTCAGGAGTGCGGGAGGTTGGTCGGTTGTGTCGCCTGCCCAGACGGCGCCCAGATGTAGCGCAAACTCTCGCTCCTGCGCGTTTCGTGCGAACACAAATACGGTGATCCCTGGATACTTCTGTTTGATCATTCGGAGGACTAGGTGAGCTGAGGCGCCGAAGCCGGTCAGTCCAAGCCGACTGTTTTCTGAAAGGTTTGCGAGACGCAGTGATCGATAGCCGATTGCGCCTGCGCACAGCAACGGTGCAGCCTCCGCGTCCGAGAAAACATCCGGAATCGGATGTGCAAAGTCTTCGGGGACGACCATGTATTCGGTATAGCCGCCGTCAGCATCGCGGCCAGTCGCGCGGAAGTCTGCGCACAGGTTTTCATTTCCGGCCTTGCAGTGAGCGCATTCCCCGCAAACCGAGTAAATCCATCCGACACCGACGCGGTCGCCGACATGGAAACGGTTCGCGCCGGTACCCGCCTCTACAACCTTGCCGACTACCTGATGCCCGAGGACGACGGGAAGCCGAGGCGGCGGCGTCCGCCCTTCGATCTCGTCCAGTTCGGTGTGGCAGACACCGCACGTCGAGACGTGCACGAGGATCTGTCCGGCTTCGGGCGACGGTATGGCCCGGTCGACCTGGACGAGTGGCTCAGGGTTCACCGTCATGTCTGCAATCTGCTCGAGTAGCATCGCCTTCATTGCGGTTTCCTTCAATTCGGACCCCGTCTCCGGACGGACTTCGGTGCTGGGGACTTGTAATTAATGCATACGGCGCTTCAATTGCATTGCGTATTGAATTGGCTCAAGCCGCTGAGGGACTATGGCTGACCCAGAACACATCCGGAAGGTATTCGAGCGCAATGTTCGCGCGATCGAGCTGCGGCCCGGCATAGGTAAGTCGACGACCGTCGCGACCGTTCGCGTGTATGACGGGACGACGTGCGAGGTGACCGGCAGCGGCTGGACTCTGACGGCGGACCTCGGCCTGAGCGATGGCGGCAATAATGCCGGACCGGGTCCGGGCGTATACTCGCGCGCCGCTCTCGGGAGCTGCCTGGCAATCGGGTACGCACAATGGGCCGCGATGCGGCAGATACCGCTGGACAGCCTCCGAGTTGAGGTCGAGACGAATTTTGATGCGAGAGGCATGTTTGGCATCGATGATCGGCAGCCGGGCTTTACTCGCGTCCGTTACCGCGTTTTCATCGAGAGTCCTGCGGATGCGTCAGAAATTGAGGAGATGGTCGAGCAGGCAGATCGGCTTAGCCCGACGTTGGCAGACCTGCGGGATCCAGTACCCGTCGAAAGAGAGATTATCATCCATTCGCGAGGAAAGCCGGATGCATCCTGACTTGCAGCGCAGGGTCCAGCGGTATGGCTGGGACAATGCTGCGCCCTACTACGAGGACCTGTGGAAGAAGCAGCTGCTGCCGGCGCAGCAAAGACTGCTGGAGATGGCCGAGCTGCAGCCGGGCGAGCGCGTGCTGGATGTCGCGTGCGGCTCCGGTCTCGTTTCGTTTCCGGCCGCCGCCGCTGTTGCGCCGGCCGGACGAGTCGTGGGCGTGGACATATCCGATCGGATGGTTGAGATCGCTTCCGAATCCGCGGCGCACCGAGGCCTCTCGGTCGAGTTCATCAGGATGGATGCCGAATCACTCGATTTCCCGGATAACTCTTTTGATGCCGTTCTGTGTGGTCTTGGGCTCATGTACGTGCCTGATCCGATTTCGTGTCTGCGCGAGATGCACCGCGTGCTAGGCAGCGGAAAACGAGCCGTCACCGCGGTTTGGGGGAGACGGGATCGCTGTGGCTGGGCCGAAGTCTTTCCCATCGTCGACCGGCGCGTGGCCTCTGAGGTTTGCCCGATGTTTTTTCAGCTCGGTACGGGCGACGCATCCAGTTTTGCTTTTGACGAGGCCGGATTCGACGACATCCATCTGGAACGGATGTCTGTGATCCTGCACTATGCATCAGAAGAAGAGGCTTGTGCAGCTGTGTTTGCTGGAGGTCCGGTCGCACTGGC
>JAHHLP010000524.1 GCA_018679295.1 Rhodothermia bacterium | reverse complement strand
GCCTACGGTGAAACCTCCGACGCAGACCACGGCGACAGAGACGACGACTTTGAGAATCCGTTCTCACCACCAAAACATCATAACGCGGAAGAAACAAACGCCGAAGCCAAGCTTCATTCAAGCCCTGACCCTGGCGCGAGCAAGTCAACTGACAAGAAGGGGGGGCGGGAATACGAGCCAGGTGTGGCCCGTCGCTTTCGTTTTGAACCGATTCGTCCTGAGGCGCCAAGACGTTCTCCCCCTGAAGATTCGGAAGGAGAGGCTCTGAAGCCCACGGCTTCTGCTGGCGCAAAGCGCCGAACGGAGATCTCGACCGCGGTGCGAGACTTCCGCGAACCTGAGCCGCAGAAGGGACTCATCATTCCGCCCAACCGGGTGAAAACGATTGCTCTTATTGTGCTGGTCGTTGCAATCACCGTGTCGGCAGCAATCCTCGCTTTCCGGCTGTCGACAAATTCAACGCCCGCCGAGTCTTCCTCTAGTGAAATCGGAATCCCGAGCGGTGACCCGACCGCCCTGGTCCAGGCGCAGCCCGCCGCAGTCGAGCCGGTCGTCCCTCTCCCGGTCATTGGTGACACGATTGTCGTCACTCTGATAGCAGACGGACGTCCGCTGGATCCGGTTCGTGTACGGGTCGATAGCGATCTGCGGCGCCCGTACTGGATCAATACCGGCGACTCTCTCAGCTTCGCGATGACAAGCCAGATCGTAATCGACAGCCTTCTGCATGCCACGGTCGTCAAGCTTGAGGGGGTTGAGTATCCGCGAGACGCGTACCGCGCGCGTTCCAGTGTTGTTATCACGAGGGACTCGGTAGTTCGCTTTGTCGAGAGTCTCGCCGCGCGGTAGATTCCGGACTCACCGCTGATGTAGCAGCTGGCATCAACACGCCCCTGACGACAGCTGCGCTTGAGTCCCGCGACCAATACGTATCAAGAATGAACCTCGTGCAGAAGACCCGAGAGCTTCAACGCAAGTCCGAGGCTCATCCCGTTTCGGAGCTGGACAACGGTTTGGCGCGTGAATTGGCGGTGGCACTCAAGGATGTCTTGCTAGCGCACGCTCATCGCTACTATGTGGAAGACGATCCTGTCATCTCGGACACTGAGTACGATCGACTACTGGCATATTTGCGTGAACTCGAGGAGCGGTTTCCCGAACTCGCTGCCCCCGACTCGCCTACGCATCGGATAGGCGGAGCGCCACTGGACCGCTTCGAAAAGGTTCGTCATCCTGAACAGCTTCTGTCGCTGTCTAATGCGTTTTCAAATGATGATGTGAAAGCGTGGTATGAGCGGTGCCGGCGGGGATTGGCGGAACGCTTCGGGGATGTCCACCCTGAGGTCACTGCCGAGCTGAAGATCGACGGTTTGGCACTGGCCTTGACGTACGTCGACGGTCAGCTGCAAATAGGCGCAACGCGCGGCAACGGGACCACGGGCGAAGACATCACTGTCAATGTGAAGACGATTGCCAGCGTTCCACTCCGCATCCCGGTTCCGGGTACAAACGGGCAAGATGTTGAAGTGCCCGGCCGCATTGAAGTGCGCGGCGAGGCCTATATCAAGCGAAGCGATTTTGAGCGACTGAACGCGAGTCTTGCGGCCAGGAATCAGAAGGTGTTTGCCAATCCCAGAAATTCTGCGGCCGGAAGTCTGCGGCAACTCGACTCGTCGGCCGTCGCTGACAGGCCATTGAGTTTTCTGGCATACAGTATCGGACCGTCGTCAGGGAGTCTCCCGCCTTCCCAGTCGATGCGGATTGAATGGCTTCGCAATGTGGGATTTGCCACAAGCGCTCACATCAAGACGTTCCGAAAGATCGAGTCGGTCATCGCCTACTGTGAAGAGTGGACCGAACGCCGAGACGATCTCAACTATGAGATCGACGGCGTTGTCCTCAAGATCGATCGGATTGAATTTCAAGAAGAACTTGGTGCCATCTCCAATGCACCGCGATGGGCGGTTGCTTACAAGTTTCCTGCGAAGGAGGCGACAACTACGCTCAGGGATATCATCGTAAACGTTGGTCGTACCGGCATGATCAAGCCGGAGGCCGTACTTGAACCCGTGGAAATCGGGGGGGTTACTGTTTCTCAGGCCACGCTGCACAACGAGGACTATATCGTCAGCCGTGACATCAGGATCGGCGACACGGTCGTGGTTAAACGTGCGGGGGACGTTATTCCCCAGGTTGTGAAGGCTATTGTAGAAGCGAGATCCGGCGACCTGCCAAAGTGGTCGATGCCGGCTCGGTGCCCCGTGTGTAGTTCGGAGCTCGTGCGGTTACCTGAGGAGGCAGACTACTATTGTGTGTCCTCGGACTGTCCCGCGCAATTCATTCGCCTACTCGAGCACTTCGCATCGCGGGATGCTATGGACATTGAGGGGCTTGGTTCAAAGCTGTCCGTCACACTGGTTGAGACGGGCCTCGTCGAACATATCTCTGACCTCTATAGGCTGACGGAAGATGATCTTCTCAGTCTTGAAGGGTTTGCGGGCAAGCGAGCACTGAACCTGCTATCGGGCATTGATCGCTCGCGGTCTCAACCGCTGAGTCGACTTCTCTTCGGATTGGGAATCCGGCATGTTGGAAAGACGACCGCCGAGGCACTGGTTCAGGCGTTTCCATCAATGGAAGAGCTTGCGTCCGCACAAGTCGACGATCTGCTGGAAGTGGACGGTATCGGAACGGTGATTGCGGAGAGTGTCGTCGACTGGTTCAGCGTTGACAAGAACAAGGCACTCGTTGCTGATCTGAGAGATCTCGGTGTTCGAATGACGGCCATCGAGTCGGAGGTGGCCGCCAGCACGGGCCGGTTCAGCGGGCTCTCCTTCGTTTTGACTGGCTCGCTAGCATCTATGACGAGAAGCGAGGCTGCCGATCAAATTGCAGCCGGCGGTGGCAAAGTCAGCGCAAGCGTCAGCGGGAAGACAGACTACGTTGTTGCAGGCACCCAGCCGGGTTCAAAACTCGAAAAGGCTCGAAAATTGGGCGTAACCGTAATCCGTGAGGATGAATTTCTTCAAATGCTAGCCGATTAGAGCCATGCAAGGGTGGATCATCGTGTTCAGTCAGGCATTCGGACCCAATCTATCTTCCTATTATGCCGTCAGTTAAGGCTGCAACGGCACGCATCATATGGCTTTCTTGGACTTCTTGAAGCTGGGGCGCAAGCGTGTGAGACCCGTGGGTCAGAACCTGGAGCGCGGGTTTGACTCCGAGCCGGACCGCCGAAAAAACCTTGCCCTCAAGATTGGCATTTTTGGCGTTCTCGTTCTCATAACTGTGGCGGCCTTCCCACGCGGCGACGTCTACGACTATTCCGTCAAGGTCGGGGAGACCTGGAACAAGGAAACGCTGGTTGCCGACTTTGATTTTTCGATTCGCAAGGACGACGAGACCTACCGCCGGGAGAGAGAGGCCGTCCGACGCAATACACCGCCATACTTTCGTGCCATCCCGAATGCACGCCAGGTCCTGGCGGGTCATCGCGAAACTGTAGCCGCGCAGTTGGAACGAATATTTGAAGCGTATCGCGGCTACAAACTCAACGAGTCCCGTGGGCGCATGGCGGAAGCGAGGGCAGATTCAGCCGAATACTACTCGCTTCGCCGGGCTTCCCGGCTCAAGCTGACGAACGAGCAGTGGCAAACGTTGGCGGACTCGTATGCGGCAACCGTGCCGGAGCTCTCCACAACGACGCGGGCGCAGCCATCCTCAGAGCGGCTCGACGAGAACTTGCTCGAGGAGGCATGGGAACTGGCCGCCTTCGTCATCTACCAGGGTGTACTTGACGTACCCGTTGACAGCGTCCATACTGATATCGTAATCGTCCGCGACGAGCAGCAGGATACGGAATTGGAATTGGTCCTGGATGAGGTCTATGGACTGAACGAGGCATACCTGACCGTCCACGAAGAGTTTTCAAATCGATACCGATCGCGACCCGAGGTGGTGTCGATCGCAGACAGTTTCTTCCGAGCCATCTTCCAGCCGTCCTATCAGCTTGATCGTGAGGTCACGAGGCGAAGCTGGCAGCAGGCGGAGAGAAGGATCTCGCCGAACGAAGGAATCGTCGAGGAGGGGACGATCATCATCCGAAAGGGTGATATCGTGACGACGGAGAAGAAGAGGATCCTCAGTTCGCTCGAGCAGGCGCGCGAACTGCGCACGGGAAAGCGCTTCAAATGGCAGCTTCTGCTTGGTCAGTTCATGGCCACGTTTGCTACCTATCTCTTTTTCTTTCTCTACCTGTATCTGCTTCGGAAGCCGCTTTTCGAAAACAATGCCATGGTATTCCTCATGGCATTGCTGTTCACCGTATTCGTAGCGCTCTTCGCGTTTGCGGTGAGGGTGCCCTATCTCGACATGTACGTCGTGCCGATAGCGATCGTATCTGTGCTGTTGACGGTGATGTTCGACTCCCGCGTTGGCCTCTTCGGGACCTTCACTCTTGCTTTGATCGGAGCGCTTCTGCTGCAGTTCAACTTCGAGTTCTTCTTTGCCACGGTGTTCGCCGGTGCGCTCGGCGTACACAGTGTACGAGACATAAAGAACCGGGCGCAGTTCTTCGTCAGCGCCGGAGTCGTTTTTGCGGGATACGTGTTTATCCTCGTCGCGGCATTCCTCGTGCAGGGTACCACGACGGCGCGGCTGTTCAGCGACTTCGTCAACGTCGGTATCAGTTCTTTCTTTCTCGTGATGGCATATCCGCTTCTATGGGTGTTCGAGAAGTCATTCGGACTGTCCACAGATCTCACGTATCTCGAACTGTCGGATACCAACAGGCCGCGCCTCAAGGAACTCAGTCTTAGTGCGCCCGGCACCTTCAACCATTCCCTGCAGGTTGCCAATTTGGCGGAAGCCGCAGCGGCAGCCGTGGGAGCAAACGCACTTATGACTCGCGTAGGCGCCTTGTACCACGACATCGGTAAGATGCAGAAGCCGGAGTACTTCGTGGAGAACCAACGGACGGGTGAAAACCCGCACGATCAGCTAAAACCAAGGATGAGCGCGCTGATCATCGCCAGTCACGTCAAGGAGGGTGTCGAAATGGCAAAGGCCGACAATCTGCCCCAGCAGATTATCGACTTCATCCCGATGCATCATGGTACGTCGTTAATCGAGTTCTTTTACCGACGGGCAGAGGAACAGGCTGACGAGGGCAAGTTCGAGATCCAGGAGTCCGAGTTCCGCTATCCGGGGCCGCGACCAAACAGCAAGGAAACGGGAATACTCATGCTCGCCGATGGAGTGGAGGCAGCCAGTCGAACCATCGAGAATCCGACGCACCGCAAGCTCGAGTCCCTCATCGACCGAATCATTCATTCTCGAATTGAAGATGGCCAACTTGAGCACACGGACCTGACTTTCAATGATCTGAACACGATCAAAGACACTTTCCTGACGCTGCTCCTAGGGATGTATCACGTCCGTGTTAAATACCCCGATCAGGAAAAGGCGGAGCAAGCTGAAGCCGAAAGTGCGGAAATCAGTCAGGCTGATCAGGAGCGCGAGAATGGACGGCGTAGGTCTGAGATCACGGAAGGACAGCGGTCTCCGTCGGAAGCGAAGTCGCCGTCAAAACCTGTCGAGGAGACGACACCGGTACGTCAGACACAAGCAGAGGGTCGACCGGAGGCGGACGGAGCCGGAGCCGAAGACAACCGTCACTCGGCGAAGCCTGCTGGTGACCTCTTTAATTCTGCAGAGAGTGGGCGTCAGGCTGGCACAGAAACCAACGGTGGTTCAGCAGAAGCCCTTGGCGATAATGCGGGCACGGGATCCGGTCCGACGAAGCAGTGACACGGCGTCAGCGAAGCGGACGCACGTTTGGATCTACGTCGTCGGTATGGTCTCCATGATTTGACGCCTGGAGTTCTCGGTCAGGTGAACGGCTATTTCGACTGCTGGAACTGATGCCATGGACCTGCGGACGCGGCGCGCGACTGCAGGTGAGTAGACGAGAAGATCCACGCTCTCAGCGAACGCAACAACCTCCTGTTGAGACGAGGCCGAGGCTGCCAGTATCTGTCCCGGAAACTGTGTTTCGAACTTGATACGCTCCGTCAGGTACCTCAATGTGGCACCTTCGGCCGTCAGTAGTCCCACGGCGTCCGACGGCAGCAGATTAGACAGCCGATGAAGCGCAGGTGTTGTCAGTTCAGTGGTCGCTCCGAAAACGTCTGCTTTCGACAATAACCTTCGAATGGGACCGAGGTGCTTGAACTCCGCAATGACATAGTCTGCATCCTTGTGCCGTGAGAGCTGTGAAAGGGGGACGGCATCGATGGGTCGTTGCAAGAACCGTGCGATGTCCGCGGCACACTGATCCGCGACCTCCCCGGACGAGGAAACAAATAAGACCTTCGGCAGCTCGGCGCCGAACGGTATTCGAGACAGTTGCTCATCTACCAGGTACTCGATGTCGCCGGGCGCAAGTCCGAGGCCGGCGAGGCGATGGAGCATTTCCTCAACGACTGCAGCGCCACGCTCGATTCGTTCTGATGTCCCGAGCGGTGCCGGATCACGTACACGGTAGCCGCTTCCAATCTCTGATTCTACAATTCCCTCCTTCTCGAGAATCTGATAGGCCTTGCGAACAGTGTGAAACGATATTCCCAGTGTTGCCGCCAGGTTTCTGGTTGACGGGAGATTCTTCCTGCCCTGAAAATGCCCCGTGGCTATCAGATAACGGAGCTGCTGCGTTAACTGCTCGAACAGAGGAGTGGGGCTATCACGGTCAATGGAGATCATCAGCAGACGAGCCTTTCGCGTCACTCATAGAAGTCCTTTGCCTTTCGAAGGTAAACCTCCAACTCGGCAAGGTCTGGCCATCGCGATCGTGCAAGCTCCACAGCCGAGAGTCCTATAGTAGCGACCACCGCCTCCATACTGCCACGAACATCGAAGACCCGCTGAAGGCGAGGTTCGCTGGAC
>JAHHLP010000256.1 GCA_018679295.1 Rhodothermia bacterium | reverse complement strand
GTGCACGCCTGCAACGGGAGTCCGGGATGCTTTCGGCGCCGGCCTACTTTGCCAGAATGATCTTGCGCGTGCTCACCGTCGCATCGGTCTGGAGGCGGGCGAAGTAGGTGCCGCTCGGGAGTTCGTCGGGGACGAAGGTGACCTCATGCTTCCCTGCGGCGATGGAGGCGTCCAGCACCGTGGCAACCTGGTGTCCCGACAAATCCCAAACGGATACGTTAACACGCTGTGCTGCTGCGACCTCGAAGCTAATGGTTGTCGCAGTGCTGAAGGGATTCGGGAAATTCCCCAGTATCACGCCCGCTGCGGCGTCTGGTAGTTCGGCTCCACCGAGCCCCATCTTGACGGTAGCCGAAAAACGTTTGCCACCGTTGACGAGTACCTGCCTCACCCGGTAGAAGATCACGTCGTCTCCGACGTCTTCATCGAGATACATGAACTCGCTGCTCCCGTCTCCATCAGGCTGAAATCGCGCGACTTCCACGAAGCCTGACCCGTCGTCCGACCGCTCTACGGCAAAGTACGCGGTATTGCGACCACGCGAGCGCCAACGGATTTCAATCGCATCGCCAGCGTCGGCGGCTGAGACATCCTCAACGGGGTCGTGGAATAGAAAGTCAGATGCCTGTCGGCTGACACCATCCCCCCCGACTACGGCTCCGGATGCCGGTGTCTCCTCGAAAACCAGGGACAGCATGCCGGGGACCGCAGGTACCCGATCTACCATGGTCAAGGCAATCTGACGTTCGGTTCGCGAGGTCGGCCACACGCGCACATCATCGAGCATCCCGACGAATCTCCGACCCGATTCCCCCCCATCAGTCGATGCGCACCTGCCACCTACGCAGAATCGTGCGCGTAACGCTGTGACCTCGCCCGCAAATCCAAACAGCGAGTCCGTCGGCACCGCGTCTATCAGCAATCTTGACCACCCCCGTACCTCGTCATGGGACACGGCCACGTGGTGCCATGAACCATCGGCAACAGGCACCTTACTCGACATTGCGACGTGGCGGCCAGGACTTCCGCGAAAGAAGAACAAACGGCCGTCGGATCCAAGCACAACCTCCGCCGGGTATGATGTCGACTCTTTCCCGTCCCAACCCGACATCACGACTTGGTCAAGGCTCGTCGTCTTGATCCAGAACTCGAGAGTAAAGGAGCCATCGCCATCATAGAGCGGCAGTGCCTCAGCGTCCACTTCCAGCAGTCGGGTGGCATCGAAACGCGCGGCCAGATTGTCCTCATTAACAATGCGCGACTCTCCCGAAAGCTCGAAGGAAAGTGGCGTTGCCGCGCCCCGGGTCGGGCGCTCTTCTGATGCCATAACGGGGTCAAGCTGCGCCGTTCCCACGGATTCCTGCCGCGGCGCGCGGACACCGATCACCAGTTTGTTATGATCCGGGCCCAATTCCTCCAGACTCAATCGGTAAACACCCGGGACCTCAGACGTCCACGACGCCCCGAGCTGCCGGCCCCGATGTACAAGAGCAAGGCGTTCCAGTGTCCAACCGGATGGGAGCTCTAGCGTCGCGCCGCTGATCAGGGAGGTGCCATCAATTTCGAAGAAGAGATTGGCCTCGACTCCTGCCAGGAAAGCAGTGTTATCGTTGACAAGGGCTACCTGCGCTTTGCTCTGCACGCCGCCTGCCCCTGCGGCCAACGTGGCAGCAGTAACAGCCGCCCGCAGAACACCTCGTCGGAATGCGCTTTTCAAGAACATCAAGAACCGAGTGGATTAAGCCCCAGATGGCGAGGAACTCGATCGGAGAGAGTGCATGCCGTCGACACGGCACGAGTTGAAATGGACCGCGAAAATAGAATGACACGGTACGCAGAGTCAAATGAATATGGCGTCGCAATCATGCCTGTTGGGGCGTCGAAAGAGCCTTCAAATGGCCTTCTTGCATCTAATTTCGCGCCATTGCCACGCTATTGAGACGCACAAATTGTTATCTTCGAAAAGAAGCAACTTAGCCCTTCCCAGTGTCGGCCGGTCCTCTCAAAAGGCGGCTTGCCGTCCCTCTCGCAATCCACCAATCCAGAAAAATGAGTCATCCGTTACGCGTGGGCGTATTGACAGGCGGAGGCGACTGTCCCGGCCTGAATGCCGTTATCCGTGCCGTCACAAAAAGCCTGATCCTCAAGCATAACGCACAGGTTGTAGGCTTCGAGGACGGATTTCTTGGTCTAGTCGAGCG
Source organism: Rhodothermia bacterium (assembly GCA_018679295.1). Lineage (GTDB taxonomy): Bacteria > Bacteroidota > Rhodothermia > Rhodothermales > JABDKH01 > JAHHLP01. The sequence goes on along the minus strand of JAHHLP010000256.1, from coordinate 4,624 downwards.
CCGAATAAGGCCCCTCTCGTACAAGGATGTCTCCGGCATTTTGACCTTAGGCGGGACGATACTCGGCACGAGCAACAAGGCGAACCCTTTCAAATATCACGAGCGCGGAGGGGCCGACGTCTCGCCGCAGGTTGTGAAATACTACAAGGAGCTGGGTCTGAGTGCCATCGTGACGATCGGCGGAGATGGCACCATGTCTATCTCCCACCGCCTTCAGGAGATGGGAATCAACATCGTCGGCGTCCCAAAGACGATAGATAACGACCTGATGGGCACGGATAGAACGTTCGGTTTTGACACGGCCGTCACGATCGCTACCGAAGCCATCGACAGGCTTCACACGACGGCGCAGAGCCACAACCGGGTGATGATCATCGAGACCATGGGGCGATACGCAGGGTGGATTGCGCTGTATGCCGGCGCGGCAGGTGGAGCGGATGTCATCCTGATTCCTGAAGTTGAGTACGACGTCAACGAGATCGCCAAGATCTGTCGCGGTCGCGAGCTCGGCGGTCAGAACTTCACGATCATCGCGATCGCCGAGGGGGCCAAGCCGTCGGGCGGATCGATGGAGGTGAAGCGTGTGATCGAGGATAGCCCGGATCCGGTCCGCCTCGGCGGAATCGGCTACGTCCTGGGTGACCAGCTCCGCAGTCTCGTCCGCAGCGAGGTCCGCACGTCCGTGCTTGGACATATCCAGCGTGGCGGTACGCCCACGCCTTACGACCGAAACCTGGCGACTGCATTCGGTACATACGCCACTTCATTGGTCGTTGACGGGAGGTTTGGCCGAATGGTCGCGCTCCAACAGAACCGGCTTACCAGCGTACCCCTGGAGGAAGTCGCCAACAAGACGCGAACCGTCCCGATGGATTCGCCAATGCTCGCTGCAGCCCTCGCGGTCGGAACCTCTTTCGGCGTCGAGTCGATCGAGGCCAACCTCGACGGGCAAGAGACGACCGCAGCGATATCCTGATGGCAGATTCCAAATCAATGCCCAAGCCGGACGAAACAGGACGAAAGAAGTATGTGGCCGTTGCCGGTAACATCGGTGCCGGCAAGAGTTCGCTCACGCGCTTGCTGAGCAGCTATTTCCAGTGGGAGTCTTTTTACGAACGCGTAGACGACAATCCGTACCTGGCCGACTTCTACGAGGACATGGACCGGTGGTCGTTCAATCTCCAGGTCTTCTTCCTCTCCAGCCGATTCAACCATCAGCGCGAAATCGAGGAAACCTCCAGTTCCGTCGTTCAGGACCGATCCATATATGAAGACGCCGAAATCTTCGCACGGAATCTCTTCGAAATGGACTTCATGACGGAGCGCGATTTTCGGAACTATACCGAACTGTTCCAGATCATGACCTCGTACCTCAAGCCTCCTGACCTGCTAGTGTATCTGCGGGCAAGCGTCCCGACTCTTGTTCGTCACATTCAGTCGCGGGGCCGCGAGTTCGAGTCGACCATTCGGATCGAGTACCTGAAGCGGCTCAACGTGCACTACGAGAACTGGATCGAACGGTACGACCTCGGTCCCAAGTTGGTGCTCGACGCCGACTCACTGGACTTCGTAAACCGACCGGAGGACCGGCGCCTTGTTCTGGGGCAGGTGGAGAGCAGGCTGTTTGGCCTCTTCCCGGAATCGGCGGAACAGGTGCATCTTAAGGGCTGACTTCGTGCTACCGCAACATTCGCTGCACACCCCATTCGTTGCGATCGTAGCGGCTACGATGATAGCACTCGCGACGACCGCCGCAAACGCGCAGGAATCAGAGGACATGCCGGGCGCAGCCGACACGACGGCCGCAATCGAGCCCCTCGCCGCAGCCGATAGTCTGGCATTGATGGCGAGAGATTCGTTGATGGTCCCGGTCCGCTTTCGGCCTTCGAGACCGCAGACCCTGCTCAACAAAGCTCTCGCCGACACCATTCCAAACCGTACGTTTGCATTCGAGTTGACGGAACTCCTGAAAGACGAACCAGGGTCTTTCCTTTATGATTTCAGTTCGTATGGGTGGCCGCACGCGTGGAGCCCCTTCGGACTCGCCAATACAAGTGTGGGTCTTGAGTGGGGCGATGTTGAGCTCACCGACCTTTTCACCGGGCGCGCCCGATACGAGGTTGTACCGCTCGGCGCGATAGCAACCCCTCGACTTTCGATCGGGCGAAACGACCGTTTGGCGACCGTCAAGGTGGCCACTCGGTCCTTCGAACAAACGATCGAACCTCTCACAGAATTCCGTTATCAGTCCGGAGGTGGGTTGCAGAAGGTAACGGCCCTCCACGCACAGACACGCCGCCTCGGTAGCGGATCCGGCGGGCTGTTGAACCTGCTGTTCTGGTACCGCGGAGAGGCCGCCTCGGGCGAGTATCCTGGCAGCAGGCTACGTCGAGGCCGGCAGGTGTACGGTCGACTTCAATACACCCGCCGCCGCTGGTCCGTAGAGTTGTCGGACATGAGCTCCAGGCACCCGCTCCAGGCGCACGGTGGCGTCATACCGCGTGACCCCAACAACTTCGACTCGATTTACCAGCGACTGGGGGCGCAGGTCGTTGACGAACTGGCCCGGCGCCGGACTTTCCGCAATGACCTTTGGGCACGATTCGTTCGGTATCTCGGCGACCGTTCGCGGCTCTCCCTATTGGCGGGGCGAACGTCCGAGTCGCTGCAGTATCGCCGGCCGGGCGACACGCTGAAAGTCGCCTCTGTGAGAAGCTTCGGCGTCCTCGCGCAGAGGCTGGTATTTGGAGCAAACAGCATTACAACTGAAGCACGCGGTCAGATCACACGGGCAGAAGCGAGAGCCGATACGCTCGGCTTTGGCTCCGTCGTCGATCGGCAGCTCGACCTGAAGCTGATCTACGAGTACGGAGGTGAAAGTATACGGGCGCGCGGCTCCGTGGGGCTCGACGCACGGTCGGAGGGCTCCGAGTTAACGTCATCGATGTCGATGGATGTCCCGATGGGTCCAGCGTCGCTGGAATTGAATGCCAGCACAGGTCGGCCGGCGTCGACCGTCATCGAACAGGTAGGCTTTGGTCCGTTTGTCACCGTGGTCGGTGAGCGCATTCCGGACCGTACCAACCACGTGAGCGGCCGACTTTCGATTGAGGCAGGATTGCTGGACGTGTCTGCGATCGGCGCCGTCACGTCGTCCGCATCGTGGCGCGATCTGTTCGGGACGGCCACAAGTGACTCTGTGGTTCATCGCTTCGGCGACGGCAGGCTCACAATTGTGACGCTAGGGGCTGAACTGGGACTGAGGCGCCTTGCAAGGCGCGGCTTCTACCTCACCGCGGCACCAACACTGATAAGCGTCACAAACGCCAGCGGCGGTGATCTGGAGCGCTACGACGCTTCCTTGCCGGACTTTTACGCCGTCGGCCGCATCGGTGCGCGGTACCTCATTTTCAGCGGCGACCTCGACCTTGACGTTTATGTTCGGGGACGCTTCTGGAGTGAGTTTCGGTCCCGAAACCTGCATACAGCGACTGGGCTGCTTGCACTTCCGCTTCAAAGCAGCCAGCCCGTCGAGGCGAGCGCAGCTCTCGACATCGTGGTCGAAGGCGGCGTGCGCGTGGCAACCCTTTTCCTGGCGTATGAGAACTTTCTTTCGGGCACGTCAGCCGTACCTGGCAACTTGTTGGTCCCGGTGTATCCGTTGGCCGAACAGAGGCTACGGTTCGGCGTTTTTTGGCCACTTTCGAACTAATGCGCCCGATTATTGAAGCCTTTGTCCGATTCCCACGTACAGCGCGTATATGACCGCAGAAATCAATCCTGATGCCGTTCCAGCCGTACGTTCGCCGTCCGAGTACGAGCGTGATGCGATCCGCGCGATCAATGAGTGGATGCAGCCCGACCAGTCGTGGTTCGGGACAGCCAAGACACGTTTGTCCAATGCGTACAACGCGGCCACAGATCAGCTCCGGAAGATTCCTGGATTCGACTGGACCGTGGAGAACGTCGTCGGAGGAATCCTCAACCTGATTAATGAGATCACGCAGGATTGGATACCCCGGGCAACCGTGTTCGGCCGGTTCAAAGCAAGTGGACACGATATCGGTCGGCTGGAGGATATACTCGCGCTCGACCTGAAGGAAGCGGACCTTGCCTCAGAGAATCTGCCCTCACTCTATCGAAACATGGCAGCCGTTGAGGGCGCAGCAACGGGGTTCGTGGGACTTGCGGCGATCGCAACTGACATCGTCGCACTCGTAGCGTTGAACCTGCGCGCCGCTGGAGAGATCGCAACATCGTACGGCTTCGACATATCAGAGGACCACGAGCGGTATTTCGCTCTCTCTCTTCTTGACCGGGTAGCGCAGCCGAGCACCAAGGCGAAGAACGTCACGCTTTCGCCAATGGTCAGCCTGACGAACCGGTTGGCGCGTCAGCAGGCATTCGAACTTCTCGAGCAGGCTGCCCTCAACGGAGCTATCAGCCGAATCTCAAAGTCGCTTGGCGTTCACCTGACTCGTGCCAAGCTCGCCCAGATTGCCCCGGTGACTGGTGCCGTAGTCGGCGGCACGTACAACGCCTATTACACAAGCCGCGTGTGCACCACCGCACGAATTCTCTATCGACGTCGATTCCTGATAGAGAAATACGGGGACGCGTTGGT
>JAHHLP010000217.1 GCA_018679295.1 Rhodothermia bacterium | reverse complement strand
ATCCAGCGGCGCGTAACGGCCAGGATGTGATTCTTCGCGCCTTCATTCAAATCGCCTTCGACTGGGCCACCGTCGTAGTCGTCAGGGACCCCGGTCTTCAGGAGTTCGGGCAGCGTCCGAACGCCCGCCCAGCCGCGATAGGAAAACTCGTTCTCGTCGGTGCTCGGATCGTCGAAGCGTTCTATGCGGTACCAGTCCGCGTACTCTGAATCATCTTGAAGTTCGACCAGGTCCCGCCAGGCCCAGAACATGAGTCCCGTGTGATTCCACGAGTAGTCGACGATGACGCGAATTCCGCGCGAATGCATTGCCTCAACGAGCGCCAGAAAGAGACTGTCTGCCGAGGTCCATTGCCAGGTCGTGGGGTCGGCCGGATCTTCGTCCGCGATGATTCGAGCGTCGCCGTCGGGATCGGGTCCGAAGTTTCGATCGACGTGTCGGTAGTTGCGAGCATCGTACTTGTGCAAGGAAGGGGCGTCATTAAGCGGATTGAAGTACACGGCCGTCACACCAAGATCCTCGAGGTAGTCGAGCCTGTCGAGTACGCCCTGCAAATCCCCTCCATACCGGCGTAGTTGAGCAGTGAAATAGAAGTCGCGGCCCGTGTTCTTCTCCCACTCCGCACGCTCATACCAGTCTTGCGTCCAGCGCATGGGCTGCCAGTCGGCCGGGTATTCAAGGGGGTCCGAACCCTGGATATCTTCGACGCGGGGATCGTTCGACGAATCGCCGTTTCGGAACCGCTCGACGAAGATCTGATACCAGATGGCCTCTGTAGACCACCCGGGTGGAGATTCGCTGATCGAGGCGCCGGTGTTCGATGCCCTGCGGTTCGCCAAATCGGTCTCCGCGTCCGTGCCTTCGGTGCGGCAACCCGACAACGCCAGAAAAACCGCGAGCCCAACGGAAAAAACCAACCGGTGCTGACGGCTCACGAGCATACTCGCCCGTTTCCGGTGTGACGGATGGCAGACTATCTTTTGAAGTTCACTCATTGAGACGCTGGGGTTGAGCGATTTGAACAAGGCAGGGCAGAACAAGATCGGGAAGAGGGGTGCTTACCTCAAAAAAGCGCTGTTTTACCTGCTAACACTTCTGTTGCCCGTACTTTTCTTTGTTCTGCTCGAGGCCGGATTGCGGGCCGCCGGCTACGGGAAGTCCTACCCTCTTTTCGTGCCCGTCGAGGGTTACCCGCAATACCTTCGGCCCAGTGCGGATGTGGCCGGTAGATACTTCGAAAAGATCGAGAATCTGCCCGGTATCCCGTTCGATTCATTCAAGGCCCGTAAGGACTCATCCGCCTTTCGCATATTCGTTCAAGGTGGATCCACCGCGGCCGGATTTCCCTTCTACTTCGGCGGCAGCTTCCCGGACATGCTTGAGCAGCGCCTGCTGCAAACCTTTCCGGGCAGGACTATCGAGGTCATCAACACCGCTATGGCCGCGGTAAACTCGCACACCCTCGCCGACTTCGTTGACGAAGTGATTGCGCAGGACCCCGACCTCGTGCTGATCTACGCCGGACACAACGAGTACTACGGCGCGCTTGGCGTCGGCTCGTCGGAGTCTCTCGGACGTTCCCCTCGCATTGTGCGATTGTACCTGAAGCTTAGGCGCCTTCGGGTTGTCCAGGGGCTTCGAAGCGTGCTGGCTGGTGTCGTCGGTGCGATATCCGGAGCACAGTCTTCCGAGGATGATTCCGGCGGGACGTTGATGAAGCGGATGGTCGGGGAGCAGCGGATACCGTTCGGCTCGTCTCTTTTCTTCGCAGGACTCCGACAGTTTGAGTTCAATCTATCGGACATTCTTGCGCGCTACGATGCTGTCGGCGTCCCGGTGCTGATTGGCAGCGTGGTAAGCAACGAACGGGATCAGCGACCGTTCATGAGCGGCCTCTCCCCGAAGACGGACGAAGAATCGTTCCAGAGTTCTCTGAGAACGGTGACGAAGCACATGGCGAGCGCCGACACGTCAGCGGCCCTTGCAGGGATTCGCCAATTGATAGAGATCGACTCGCTGGCCGCCATGCCGTTCTATCTGGAAGCCAAGCTCCTTGATCGGCCGGGTTCCTATGATCGGGCGCGCCTGAGCTACAAACGAGCGAAGGACCGCGATGAGCTTCGATTTCGGGCACCCGAGGAGATCAACAGGATCATTCGAGAAGCGGCCTCGCGAACCGGTGCCATCCTGGTT
>JAHHLP010000257.1 GCA_018679295.1 Rhodothermia bacterium | reverse complement strand
TCCTTCAGGTGGGGCGCGCCCTCGATGGTGTCTTCCTTCTCGACGTACTCAAGAATCTCCGTCCGCTGCTCTTGGTCGTAACCCAGCTTTTCGAGCGCCTCGGGAACAGTCTTGTTGACGATCTTTAGCAGGCCGTCTCCCTTCCCCGCCAACAGTTTGTACTTGACGAGCGCGATATCCGGTTCGATGCCCGTCGTATCGCAATCCATCATGAAGGCGATTGTGCCTGTCGGCGCGAGTACGGTTGCCTGGGCGTTGCGGTAGCCGAACTTCTCCCCAAGCTCGACCATCCGGTTCATCGAATCCGTGGCTGCCTGCAGCAGATACACGGGGCAACTCGCGTGGATGTTTTGGACGGCGTCGCGGTGCATCCGCATGACCTCCAGCATCGGCTCGCGATTCTTCTTGAAGCCTGCGAACGGACCGTTCTTTCGGTTGGCCGCTATCTCAGCGCTCCGCGCGTAGGCTTCGGCGTGCTCAATGGCCATCACCGCTCCTGCCACCGCGCGCCCCTCATCGCTGTCATATGGCATTCCCATCGACATGAGGAGTGCCCCGAGGTTGGCAAAACCGAGGCCGAGCGGCCGATAGTCATGGCTGTTTTTGGCTATCAGTCTCGACGGATATCCTGCGTTGTCGACCAGGATCTCCATGGCGGTGATAAATGTGCGCGTCGCGGCGCGGAATCGTTCAACGTCGAACCGCCCGTTGTCCGACCGGAACTTCCGGAGATTCAAGGACGCCAGATTGCACGCCGAGTCATCCAGAAACATGTACTCAGAGCAGGGATTGCTCGAGTGGATGGGTGCGGTATTCTTGCAGGTATGCCAGCGCTGAATAGTGTCCTCGTACTGAAGGCCTGGGTCGCCGCAGACGTGCGTTCCTTCAGCGATCTTGAAGAGAACGTCCGTTGCATCTACTGAGCCGAGCGTTTCTCCGTAGCCGACGCTCCGCAGGTTGTACCCGTCATCGTCTTCCGCCGCGTGCATGAACTCGTCGGTGACGCGGACTGACTGATTGACGTTCTGAAAGGCGACGCTGCCATATGCCGGCCCGTTGAATGAACCGTCATATCCCTGTTCGATGAGGGCCCACGCCTTTTTCTCCTCTTCCTGCTTGGCAGTCACAAATTCCATGATGTCCGGATGCCAGCACTTCAGCGTTTGCATTATTGCGGCCCGCCTGGTCTTTCCGCCGCTCTTGATCGTTCCGCCTGTGGCGTCTTGCACGCGCATGAAGGAGACCGGGCCGGACGGCGTGCCACCACCCGACAGCTTTTCACTGGAGGATCGGAGTTTCGACCAGTCGGCTCCGACACCGGAGCCGAACTTGAAGAGTCGCGCGCTTTCCGACATCAACTTCCAGATGTCGTCGATCGAGTCTTCGACCGATATGATAAAGCACGCTGACGCCTGTGGGCGCTCGTAGGGATCCACGGCGGCGACGTCGCGCTTCGTCTCATCCCAGGCGTAGATGGCCTTGCCGCCCGAGTCCCTAACTCCGTACTCGTGCGCAAGGCCCACGTTGAACCACACGGGGCTGTTGAAAGAGCCGTATTGATTCACGCAGAGCCACGTGAGTTCATCGTAGAATCGCTTGCCGTCGTCTTCCGAAGCAAAATAGTTCTGCTCCGTGCCCCAGTCGGCGATGGTCCGCGTAACGCGATGAATAAGTTGCTTGAGCGAGTGCTCGCGGCCACCCTGTGCCGGGTCTTCGCCTGCTCGGGACACATCGCCATAGAAATACTTGCTGGCCACGACGTTCGTCGCGAGCTGACTCCACGAGACCGGGAACTCCACGTTCTTCTGCTCGAAGATGGCTTCGCCGGTTTGATTTCTGATGGCCGCGTCGCGCTTTTCCCAGACTACCGAATCAAAAGGGTGCTTATCCGCCTCGGAAAAGACTCTCGATACTTCGAGTCCCGTGGTCAGGTGTTTCTTCGATGTCGGCTGTGTGGTGGGCTTTCCTTTTGCGGCGGGCTTGTCAGGCATGGCAATCGGTTTTGGGGGGAGTGGTGCCTCAAGGTGGGCGAGGCACGCTCCACGGTTTGGGTTCTTATCGGGCAGGTCTTTCGCTCGGGCCCCGCTCGAGGGAGGATGACCTCCCGGGCGGGTCAGCAGGAAAAGAGCAGAGATGAATAACGGTCTATCGCCTGGGTGGGCCATAAACCGTTAGACGCGCGGCGAACCGCGCTCAACTAATAAAAGGGTCGCGACGACCGTTATGCAAATTAATTTTTTCAACACGGTCGATTTCACACTCGAGACATTACGAAACAGCCTAAGTGCAATCATGGACCGCGTTTGGGGTCCCCCTACTGATACGCTGCCGGCAAGTTATTTCCGTTATTGGGGCAAGCTATCCACACGTTTTAACCAGACATCCACATGGTTGTCAACAACCTGCCTTCCCAAACGTGGATGAGCTCAGTAAGCCCGGCGTGCAATAACGGCTATCGTGATTGGCGGCGAACATTCCCGCGTAGCTGCTCGCCGGTAGCGCCGCGCAGGAAAAAGCTCGTCAACCTGTTAGACGAGCCGGTCACACATTAGATGTCGTCGTCGAAGTCGTCGTCGAAGTCGTCAAAGTCATCCAGCGCGTCTTCATCGTCGTCGTAGTCGTCTACATCCTCGATGTCCTCGTCGTCAAAGTCCTCCTCGTCGAAATCGTCTTCGAATTCGTCGACAAAGTCCTCGTCGAAATCGTAGTCGTCAAACGCGAGAGGCAAATGCGACTGCGACAACGAGCCGACGAGCGTTCCTGCATCGAGTTGGGTGTGGGACATTTTGCCTAACAGTGTCAGGAGAACGCCGACTTGCGCGTCTCCCGATATGCCAGTCAGCAGATTCGGGTTCATAGGGCCAAGTGGTTTGCGTCGGAGTTGCCCACGTCGCGCGTGGATGACTTGGGTGAAAGAACGAAAAGGACCGCAAAGAAAACAATATGCTGCATGTACGAATTTAGGCGCACTGGCATGAACAATACGGCCGACCGCGTGCCGTGCCACCAGACGACCAAGATTTGCTAAATTGATCCATCCGCTGGAGAAGCGCGGGAACGGCGCGGCGACGATGTGGTTGTCCACGCTTCGAATAGACGAAACGGTCACGATCAAATAGATCGCACTAATCAACTCAACACGTAAGGTCCAAATGCTCGAGACTACGGAAAGAAGCGCTTACCCGGTTCCTGAAGACTTCGAGGTGATGCGTCCTGAATACACCGACCTAGAAGACGGTACCTTTCAGGCTTCGATTACAATCGTACCGTTTCGAGTAACGGGTATCAGCGCGTCGATGGCCGGCGCCCGGCGAGCGGCGCTCTACGAGGCGGAGAAAACGTATCGCTCCTACCACCCGTCGTATCGCATAGCGAGTCCTTTCCCAGATTCTTTCGAGGACCAGGAGGGAGTCGCGTGGACTCGTGTCCCGGCTTCGCGCCGAGAGGAATTAGGGGACTACAAGTTCGTCGATGCTGACGGCGAGGAGGATTTTGCAGACATAGAGCAAATGCTCCTCTGGGATGTGCGACCCGTCACGAAGGCCACCGAGGAATAGCCCGGGGGGTCGCCGCCCGCCGGCGAGACGCATGTTGTGAGTGATTCGAACAGCCCGACATCCGGAGCGGATACGGTTTCGAGGCTGTTACAACTTCGCCGGGACAAGACCAACCCGGCTCACTTCACACTGCTCGCGGTCTGCCCCATCTCCCCGGCGATCGTGGATGCCAATCTGCTGGCAGCCGCAGAGTCCGATGCTCCTGCCATCTTCACGGCCACTCTGAACCAGGTCGACACGGACGGGGGCTATTCCGGTTGGACGCCCGAAACCTTCGCACATCACGTGCAGAGCAGGGTTAGCCGGATCGCCCCGGGCCTCAACCCCGTGCTCTGCCTCGATCACGGCGGCCCGTGGAAGAAGGACGCGCACCGAGCGCGCTCCGTACCGTTCGACGAGACCTGGTCTGCATTGAGAGACACGGTCACTTCCTGCCTCGAAGCCGGATACGAATGGCTTCATTTTGACTCGACGGTTGACCTCGACTCCGCGGGACTGCCTTCGCCCGCACTCATGGCTGAACGAACTGAAGCGCTTATTGCGCTGGCAGAGGAGAAGTGCGGAAATCTGGATGGTCGACGCATACACTACGAAGTCGGGGTCGAGGAAACGTCTTCCGGCGAGGACTCAGCCAAGCGACTGAAGTCCATGCTTGCCAACTTGCGGCTTCGGCTATCGAATCGCGGTTTGCCTTTTCCCGCGTTCGCCGTTTGTGATGTCGGTACACAGCTGGATCGGGCATCGTTCGTCACGGATCGCGCGACGGCGGCTGTGCGTGTGGCCGACCACTTCGGTGCAGTGATCAAGGCCCACT
>JAHHLP010000503.1 GCA_018679295.1 Rhodothermia bacterium | reverse complement strand
AGGCGATAGTTGCCGAGAGTCTGCGACGCCAAGCGTGACTACTGATCGATTTGTGCACTAACCGTGGGCCTCAGCCTTTCTCACCAGATTGGGAGAATACGGTTTGGTCTGCAGCGGCGACGCGTTTTACCTATTGCAGCCCCGTCACAAGTTCCTGTCCGCGTATGCTATCACCTCTCAGGTGATACCGAGATGCCGTAGTAGTCGACGTCCATGGGAGGCGAAGCATTCCAGTCTTCATATGAATGCGAATCGTCCGACTGATAGTGCAGTCGATAACGTCCGGCGGGAAGCATGACAACAGTATTGACCATTCTGTTTTTCCGCGCTCCGCCAGCATGCTCGGTCATCCGATAGGTCATCTCCCAGACTGCCTGACCGTTTCCGCGATCCTCGATCCAACCGTAGTCATGCATATGTCCGCTAGTTCCTTCGCCGATCGCATACACCCGGACGCGCGTATCAGCGTCGATCGTGAAGTCGGTATACGCTTCTTCATCATCACCTACACGAACGATTTGAGCTAGGTGGTTCTTGTCTGATCGCGGATCGAACGTGCCGATGCGGTTAGCATCGTTGGGGTCGGCCGGCACGATTGTCATGCCCCATGCGGCCGGGTCGAACGGGCGATCCGAGTTCCACTCGTTGAAGGCGTGCGAATCGTCTGTGATGTAGTGGGCCTCGTAATTGCCGGCATCCAGTTCAACAACGCGATCAAAGAGGCGATTCTTGGATGCTCCCCCTGCGTGTTCGGTATCAGAAAAATCCATCGACCACACCCTCGACCGGGTGTCCGCGTCCATGATCCATCCGTAGTCAAACATGTGGCCGCTTTGTCCCTCACCGAGTGCATAGATCCGGAGAGCCGTTGGTGCACTCAGCGAGAACCCCGCCGTGCGGTGTTCGTCGTCCCGTACTTCGCGGATCTTTACAAAGGCTTGCGACAGCGGGACATTTTCGTAGTCAAACGGCGATACATTGCGAAGATCGCTCGCGTTGGATGCGAGGAGCGTCATTCCCCAGAAGTCCGGATCGTAGGGGGGTGGCGCGTTCCACTCGGTGGTCGAATGCGAGCCGTCAGAAACGTAGAAGATGGCATATCGGCCCTGATCGAGTCGAATGCGGTCGCGGCTCATGCGATTCTTCTTGGCACCTCCCGCGTGTTCGGTGTTCCGTCGGTTCATCTCCCAGACCTTTCGTCGCGAAGATGTGTCGATAATCCAGCCGTAGTCATATCGGTCCTCGTCGATCATTTCGCCAAGGGCGTAGATGTCGACCTGCATCGGTCTCTCGAGTTCAAAACCTCGGACGGAGTAGTAGTCGTCCTCGATCCCGGATATCGTGACGAAGGCGCGGCCAACGAAGTCCTTCGCGAGCGCTTCCATGTCAGAGGTTCGACGAACAGAACTCGACGTTCGCACGGTGATCCCGAGGTCGCCTCGAAGTTCGTCGAACTTCTCTTCCCAGTCACCCCAGTCGTCCCACTTGTTTCGGTCCAGGATCTCGTCCACGACGTTGCGTACCACCTCACCAATGCCCCCGTGACTCCAGTGAGCGTCGTTCCAGTCGAGTGAGGACGCGTAGTACACCTCGTAGGCTCCTGCGGGCAGTCGGACGTCGGTCTTTGTCTCCAACAGACTGCGACCTCGGCGATCAGCATTGGAATCCTCGAAGTCCCAAACCGGCATCCGCGTTGCGGCGTCCAGTATCCACGCATTAGACGACAAAGGCCGGGTCTTACGTGTGTCGAGGCACGTCGCGGTTATGGTGACCGTGCCACTCTGTTCGAGCACAAATCCTTCCGCATGAACCCTGCCGAGTTGGACGCCGAAGATCTCAGCAGCAGACGTCGTCTGGGCGATCGCTTTCGACAGCGTTCCCGTGAGAAATAGAATGAGCAGCGCGAATGCGATGAAAAGTAGTCTAGTCCGGTCCGAAATGGCAGCCGAATGACTGAAGAAGTGCCGGAATTGCATTATCCGCTATCAACCTCGTTTGAGAGAAGTTCTCAGGTATGAACGGGTTGACGTAAGGATTATTGAAAAGTTACCCTTCTCGCATCTAAGGGCGCCTTCTCAGTCCTTTCCTCCGAACACGACAAGCAGTTCGAGAGCGTCACCAATCTCTATGAATTGATGATCTGCATTGGCCGCTACGAACAGCGCAACTCCCGGGACGGCCGCAAGGGTGTCGCTTTCCACGACGAGTTTGCCGGTGCCTGAGATGACATAGTAGATCTCGTCGCGGTCGTGGGGTCGTTGCGAATCGGTGGCGCCGGAAGGAAGGATGTAGACGCCGGCACTCATTGACTGGCGGTCCAGCAGCTTCCTATACCGATGCGAGGTAGCTTTCAAGTCGGACACCACCTGCTCGACCACGTAGGATTCTGCGACCCCTGTCTCTTGCGCCTTCTGCCCGGAAGCGTTCAGGGGTATTGCGAGGAAGAGAATTGGCGTGAGGCTGGCCGGCAAAGTGAGTAAGCGCATGTTGCTGTTGGGCTAGGGTGCGACCGCGATGCCGGTCGTCATCCCAAAGTTTCCTTTCCCGGAGTCCGACGCCACAATTCTGACGTCATAGACTCCCGACGGCACGCCTTCAAACGTCGCGGCGTACTCGCTCGTTCGGCCCGCGTAGGCCATCTTCTTCATCTGCACGGTCCGTCCGGCGGACTCGAGGTAGGCCCGGATTGTGATATCATTGCTATTCCACATACCTCCAGGCTCCGTCGGACAGCCGCACAGCATCGTGACGCGTGCACCGATGGTGATCCTTCCGGTCGCAGCCGTTGCCTCGATGAGCTCGACCGTGAAGCCGTTCAACTCGAGAATAATGCCTTCGCCGGTGACGTGCTGCCCGGGGACAACGAGCATCCGCTTGCTCGATCGCATCATCGATGCAGGAGTTCCTAATGGAGCGAACGCCTCTATGTCGACCACCGTCGGCTCCGCGATCGCGAGGTCCGCTACGAACCTGGCAGAACCCTCGGTGTCGTATCGCGCCGAATCACGGTGCGCCGGCGCGACCATGATTCGGGTAGTGTTACCGGTGCTGCCCTCCTGAACGCCGTCGGCCAACACCTCACCGGTGGCGGCGTTCCTGATAACGATCCGAGCCCCCCCGACATTCGAACCGATGATCTTGGCGTCATGGGAAACCGCGCGGACGGTGATCGAGGTTGGGGGCGTTTCCCGGGTGTCGGACTGGCCGACTGCAGGCATCGTTGCGAGGAGCAATGTCAGCAATATCGCGGCACAGGGTCCGGTCCGCGTCAAAGTGATGTATCTGATTCTCATTCGGGCTGGTTTGTTTATTTCGTGTAAGATATCCGATAGACGACCCCGCCCTGGTCATCCGACACAAGCAGAGAGCCATCGTGCGCAAGCTCGAGGTCGACGGGGCGTCCCCAGTTGCTCTCTCCCTGAAGCCACCCTTCCGCAAACGGTTCGTAGGAGGTCGCGATGCCGTCGTCATCGAGCCGGACAAGGCTGACGCGGTAGCCGATCTTCTCCGTTCGATTCCATGATCCGTGCTCGGCAATGAAGACCTGGCCCCGGTACTCCTCGGGGAATTGGGCTGCAGTGTAAAATTCGAGGCCCAGTGCAGCAACATGTGGTTCCAAGTTCTGGACCGGTTTCGCGAAGTTCGAAGGGTCAGCGCCATCGCCGAACTCAGGGTCGAGTATGTCGCCGCCGTGGACGTAGGGGAAGCCGAAATTCATCCCGATCTCCGGCGCATGATTTAGTTCATCGGGGGGAAGGTCGTCTCCCATCATGTCGCGGCCATTGTCAGTGAACCACATCTCGGAGGTTTCAGGGTGCCACGTGAACCCGACGGTGTTCCGGACGCCTCGGGCGAATATCTCGAACCCCGATCCGTCAGGATTCATTCGTGTGATGCTCGCGTACGGTTCCTCTCGCTCGCAAACATTGCAGGGAGCGCCGACTTGAACGTAGAGTTTACCGTCTGGGCCAAACGCGATATACTTCCATCCGTGCAGCCGGTCTGTCGGGAATCGATCAGTCACGAGTTCCGGCTGCGGGGGGTTGGTAAGGTCGTCCTCAATCGCGCGATATCTCCAGATCTTGCTGACTTCTGCAACGAAGAGATCGCCGTCGAGAAAGGCCACGCCGTTCGGATTCTGAAGGCCCGAAGCGATCACATACCGCGACTCTGCCTCGCCATCACCGTCTTCGTCGCGGACGGCATAGACGCTGCCTTCACCTCGTGTGCCGATGAACAGAGTGCCACTTTCGGTCAGTTCGAGCGAACGCGCTCCGGCGACGCTGTCAGCGTAGACGGAGATCGTGAAGCCGTCGGGCAGTGAAATCGAGTGGAGCTGGGATGAGGTCGATTGGGCCGAGCAGCCAAGTGACGCGACACAACATGCGGAAACAGATACAACAGCGAATGCACGTCGGCGCATCGTGAAGGGTACAAGTTAAGATTCTGATCTAGGTCAACGGTCGTTCAATTGGCACGGCGGCCGACCCGCAATCATGATGCCGGGGGAAGAGCGGGCGGCTCATCATCCTGGATTAACGTCCTGACCATAACGGCCACATCTTCCGCCCGCCGCTTGTTGTACTCCAGCGTCAGGCTCTGGTGGTTGAACATATCCACGATTGTGCCGATCAGACACAGCCCGAACGTCAGAAGGTACAATACGCCCATGCCGATCTTGTCGAGATACAGGCGATGAATGCCGTTAAATCCAAGAAATCCGACCGCCGCAAGTATGAGCGCAACTCCGGGGTCCTTGCGACGCTTCCGGTACACCAAGGCGAACTGCTTCGCCTGATCCTCGGTCATGTCCTTGAGGAGGGAGGAGATATGGAATAGCTCCTCGTCCTCGATTTCAGGCATTATTTCGAGCGTGCGCTTTACAATATCAGACATCTGAATACTCCGGTAGCCTATTCGGTACAAAAATACTTACGAGGATCCGTTCTTCGGCGACGACTCGCTTCGCCGAGGCCACAACGTCTTGATGCGGAGGAGAATCACACCGGCCGCAAACGGTGACAGCGGATGTGCATCAATAGCCGACAAAAAATCTCCGTTCAGAAGATACGCGAGTGCGTGGCCAAGTCCGCAGCCGGGACACGACGCATAGCCGACGTACTTCCACATACACAGGTCGACCAGGGGAGGACGGTGCGGATCAGTAGCAGCGAGTAGCAGGACGGCTGCCGACCAGAATACCCACTCCAGTGAAACCCGTTTGCTGTGCATGACGGTCAGCATACCTGTCGATTTGGGCTCAATCTTAGCTTCAAAGTAGCGAAGTGCCGGAATCTTAAAAGGTAGCGATTGCCCGAACTATGCCGCAAAGCCTTGAAAAAGGCGGTAGAGAACGCTCTACGACATTCGGTGGACGGCGGCTACGAACCAAGGACTCCCACAAAAAGAAGAAGAGGTCACCGGTATGATCCAGCGACCTCTTTCCTTTGTAGAGCGAACTCTCGTGGCGACTACGCCGTCGTCATGGCGCAGAAGACTACTCCTCGAGGCGCGCAACTACCTTGTTTCCGATCATTTCAACCGTAGAGCGATCGGTGCTGGCCTTTGCCTTTGGCGTGCCGCCACCAAGTACTACCTCCAGGCGCCCATTGCCTCCCGATACGGTGATCACGATCGCGTCCACTCGGGCGGGCTCGGTGTTCGTAGAGTCTGTGGACGCTTCTTCGGAGATAGCAAACGTGTAGCGGGTCACTCCGAATCCAGTGAGTACGTCTTCCCAGTCGAGGAAATCGCCGTCGGTGACGCCATCCGAGAATCCGTCGCCATCTATATCTCGCCCGCCGTCGGTGAAGGTCGTCTCATCCATCTGGACGTTGACGTTGCCCACAGCCTTGACTCGATTTCCTTCGGCTTTGACGGAGATGTTGGTTCCCTGGACGAGCGGGTTACCGTTCCAGTCCGTCACGTCGAGCGTGTACGTGGTATTAAGAGCGGCAACACCCGGCTCGACGCTGATCACCGGTCCCCCGGTCATGAGCACGGGCGTGATTCCGCTAACCGGTCCCTGGTTCTCGTTTGCGGTCGTGGCAGTCACGTTGACTACCCCGTCCGGCGGGAGTGGATTACCCGAGATCAGGTTGACCGATCCGCTTCCCTGCACGTTGGTTGTGGTCGAACCTTCCACAAGACCGAAGTCTGTGGCGAATGACACGGACGTTCCGGGCCTGACCGGGTTAGACCATTTGTCTCCCACGAGGACCGAAATTCGGTTTGTAAGATTGAAGGCTCGGAGACCGGGGAAGTTGAATGTCGCTGGCCCCAGAGTGAAATGTGTCTGATCCGGCAGGCCGCCGTGAATCGCGATGGACACCGGCAGTGACCGAATCGTCTCACCTTGTATCGTCGACTGAGCAACGATCTGGACGACGCCGGCCCGGATGCCCGATGAGATATTGACTTCGACTTCGCCGTTGTTGTTGGTCTGGGCGACCTCAGGGAATATAAATTCGCCGCCACCGGGGGCTTGGCCGAGCGTAAACGAGACGGTTGCCTGACGGTCGATCGTAATTGCCTTTCCGAGAGAGTCCGTTACCTGAAATACGAGCGTTGCAACTTCGTCGGCGCCGCTCTCCTTGACCCCTATCGAGTTCGTTTCCTGACTGAGAAGCAGAATGTTCGCACCGTAGCCAGAGCTCTCCGATACCTCCTGGTCCTGCGTAAGCCTCAGCACAGGGACGTTAACGACCGTTCCGGCTCTTGCATCAGGAACGCTTACACTCGCCTGCGTAAATCCTGTCTTGCGAGCAACAACCTCGAGATCCATTGTGCTGTCGACTTCGACGTCAAAAACATAATCGCCCTCGGGACCGGTTTCGCCGAGAATATCATCCATCGGCAAGACCGTTATGGTGGCGCTGGCAACGGGATCGTTGTCCTGATCCAGCACGCGGCCGGTCAAGGTAACAGTGCCCTTTTCACTGTCGTCACTAAAAAGGTCACAACCGGTAGCGACCAGAGTTAGAAAAACGACAACAGACAAATAGATCGGGAAACGTCTCATGACTTGGACTCAGTGGGTACTACATGGGATGGGAATTCGGCGAATTCAGGGTTGGTATCGACCGGTCGGAGTTCACCTTTAGCTCCACCAAACCCCAAAAACACCTGACAAATCGTTAAATAAATGGGTGTTCGCACCGCGACTTCTGCGGGAGTATCGAAATACGAGCGGCCGACTTCCTAGTTGATGTTCCAGGTATCGCCCGCTCCCAGCAACGCCTTGAGATCGCCGGTGCCCTTCGCCCCCGTTACATCGGACACCTGCTTGTGAAGTTCTGCCTCGTAGGTCGGTCGCTCTTCGACATAGAATACGCCAAAGGGCTGGGGCATTGTCGGGGAAAAGAACATCTGAGTGACGATGGAGGCGAGTTCGCGGCTGGACTCATCGAATACCAGACAATCGTCCGCAGACCATTGTCCGTTCGTAAGGTCAATTGATTCGAGCTTGAAGCCGTTCAGCCGCAGACCTTTCGAACCGTTGGCGTATATGAGCGGTGTGCCGTGCTCGATAAACAGCGCGTTGTCGGGCTTGGTGTCCTTTTCAGTATATGAGAAGAAGGCACCGTCATTAAAGATGTTGCAGTTCTGATAGATCTCCACAAAGGAGGCGCCCTGATGTCCATGCGCGCGGCGCAAAATCTCCTTCATGTGCTTTGGGTCGCGGTCCATCGTCCGCGCGACAAAAGAGGCGTCAGCCCCAATGGCAAGTGACGACGGGTTGAAGGGGTGATCGATCGAACCGTAGGGCGTGCTGTTCGTGAC
>JAHHLP010000366.1 GCA_018679295.1 Rhodothermia bacterium | reverse complement strand
ACCTTCGGCTGTGGCTGCAGGCCTTCTGCACCGACGAGTGCACGCTCGACGACTAGTTGACAGACGTTTCCATAGAGAATGGGCCCGGGGCAATCGCTCCGGGCCTTTTTTTGTTCAGGCAAACTTGTCGATAGCGCTGCGTCAGTTACGGTCATGTAATAATGGGCCGGGTGTCATCCGCATAACGTATCCGAGACGGGCATCCGCGACGATCATTACCTTTGCAGTGCAACAGGACAAATCATCGGGTCAACATGACAAAGAGCTTCATTGCTGTGGTGCTGGTCGCTTTCGCCGCGGTGCCGGCCGCCTCCCAGGGACTTTCGGGCGAAGAAAGGCGAATCATCGAACGCGTCGACGCCCAGGTCGAGGGTGCCATAGATCTGCTGGAGGCTACGGTTAATGTCAACAGCGGCACGATGAATCACGCTGGCGTTCGTGAAGTCGGAGGCATGTTCGCTGCCGAGTTCGAAAAGATTGGATTCAAGACGCGATGGGAGGACCTTCCCGACTCGCTGAATCGTGCCGGACACCTGTGGGCCGAGCGTGTGGGAGACCGCGGGAAGCGAGTCCTAATCATCGGTCACCTCGACACCGTCTTCGAGGCGGACAGCCCCTTCCAGAGCTACCAGAAGATCGACGATTCTACTGCTATTGGTCCCGGCGTGGAGGACATGAAGGGCGGAAACGTGGTCGCATTGTACGCCCTGAAAGCGCTGCACGAAGCGGGTCTCCTCGACGAGGCCACGATAACAGTTGCGTTCATGGGTGACGAGGAATACGCGGGTCGGCCGCTGTCCGTATCGCGACGTAGTCTAAAGGAGGCCGGCCGCCGCAGCGACGTAGCGCTCGGCTTCGAGGGTATGGCGCCGGGAAAGGCGGTCGTGGCAAGGCGCGGATACACGGGTTGGCAGTTGCAGGTGTCGGGAGAACGCGCGCATTCGTCGGGTATCTTCAGCGGATCGGTGGGCGCCGGTGCGATCTATGAAGCCGCCCGGATACTACACGGATTCTACGCCGACATCCGGGGCGAGGAGTACCTCACCTTCGGGCCGGGAATCATCCTCGGTGGGACGCGCGTCACCTACGACAAACAACTTTCAAAGGGGACGGCTTTCGGCAAGGCAAACGTCGTCCCGCAGACAGTCGTCATTGAGGGCGACCTGCGCGCCGTTTCGCCGGAACAGGTGGAGCGCACGAAGCGCCGAATGAAGGCGATCATCGACGCGCATCTGCCAAAGACATCGGCCGAGATTACTTTCGATGATTCCTTCCCGCCGATGGCACCAACAGACGACAATCTGGAGCTTCTGTCCGTGCTCAGCAAGGTGAGCGAAGACCTGGGCTATGGCCCGGTGGAGCCGCACGATCCGATGCGGCGCGGCGCCGCCGACGTTTCCTTTGTGGCCGCCGACATACCCGTCATCGATGGCCTCGGCACCGCCGGCTCGGGCGGGCACACTATACACGAGACGGTGGACCTGCGATCGATTCCAATTGCGATAAAGCAGACTGCCGTTCTCATCTATCGACTGACGCGGTAACTGGCATGCTTTGCACCGACGGGATTAGTCCCCTAGAGCGTTTCGAATTTCGTTGACGTCCGAATCAGCGAGGTCTGGCGTGAAGTGCTTCAGGCGGTCGACTATGCTTGCCGTGCCAAGGTAGTCCGCAGCACATCCCGCGTGGATGTAGCCTGCCGGATTGAAACGCCCCTCCTCATAGAAGTCCAGTGCGATTCGCCATTCGTCCTTGCCGATTCGCTCGCGGCAGCTGCGGCAGGTGGCGCGCCCGGACGGATCTCTTTGGACGCCGTTCACGCGCGGCAATCTGCGGTGCTCGGCTCCGACCTTGGCCTCGGCGACGAGACGGCCGGAATCGGGTAATGTACCGTCGTGCGCTTCCGCCGCCGCCAGAAAAATCTCCGGGCGCTTGTACGCCGCGCACTGCACGTGATACCATAACGTTGTAAGCCCGTCGGCAAACGGATTCTCGATTCGCTCGCCCACGCGGAGTTCATCCTTGGCGATAGTTCGTCCGCAGCCCCGGCATTTCGCACGACCGCTTGCCGCGGGTTCGATGATGTGAACGATTTCTTCCATTGTCGGGGTGTGTGCGCTCGGAAACCAGACAGGAAGGTAACAGGATCCTTCGAAAAAGAACCAGTGGCATCGCTAATACCTCGGGCTTCGCCTCGAATAACCTCCGATAGGCACAGCGTTCCGACCTTGATCGACCAGAGAAGTCTCGGCAGAACCCGGGGTACCGAGAGATGGGTCGCCGCTCGCTACTGACGCAATTTCTTGACGGCATCTCTTGCTGCGGGCCCCTGTGACGACTCGAGCAGCTCGATCGCCTCGGACCGGATGCTGGATCGCGGGTGCGACCTCGCAATCGACGCCAATGCCTCGACACCCTTTTCGTCGGGCAATGCGAGTAGGGCCTCGAGTGCCTCCTCCTGAACGTCCTGACTCGCGTCGTTCCGGACGACCCCGGCAAGGATCACGGCGGTTTCGGCCGAGGTGCTCATTCTCAGCACCTCGACGGCCTCTTCTCGGACCGCGGACGACGGGTGTTGCGACGCGATGACGGCAAGGGTTGCGTTACGCTCACTCTCTGGGAACGGGAGCATTGCCTCAACGGCTTCCTCTTGAACATCTCGGTGTGAATCCTCGAACGCGATGTTCTTGAGTGCCTCAAGTGCTTCACCGGATCGGCGCCGACCGAGTGCCTCGACAGCTTCCTCGCGGACCTCACGGTGTACGTCCTGTCGCGCCACTTCGATCAGCGTCCGGGTGGCGCGATCGTTCCGGAATCGCTCAATCGCGTTTACCGCCTCCTCTCGAACCTCCTCGTCGGGATCGTTCTTCACCGTCCAGACGAGTACGTCGAGAGCGGCTTCGGACCGCTGGTGCCCCAACCAGGAGGCCGCTTCTTCGCGCACCTCCGCAGACGGATCGTTTCGGATTACTGCCTCCATCGCGGGCACTACAACAGCGGGGGCGGAATGAACGCCCATTGCCTCCACGAGTCGCTCGCGGCTTCCTTCACTAAGCGTTGGTCTCAGAAGCGACCGCAAATACGGTACACTTTCGCCGGCGTCGGCCTCTCCCAACCAGAAAAGGGTTCGGCCACGGTGGCCAAATTCCATTTCGATATTTCCCATCCATAGGAGATCCCATCGATCGGCATCCTTGCGACTAGCGTCAAAGCCGAGTATTACGGCGACCCGCCGGTCCGCCATCTCTTCTTCTGGTAGGGGATACCCAAGGTCTTCCAGTACGTAGCGCGCGGCCTCACGGACCTTGTCATGGTCGGACTCCTCGCTTCTGTCGGGCGCACGTCCTTCTATTATCTCGAATAGCGTGATTCCCCAGCGCTTGTTTGACGTGCCGTGAAAAGAC